>JBBSQG010000262.1:0-5019 GCA_038258125.1 Solirubrobacterales bacterium | reverse complement strand
CGCCGCAGACGTCGGACATCGACTCGTTGAGCGCGCCGGACTGGCCCTGGTATGTCAGGTCCGCGGTGTACTGGGTGACCGCGTGGGAGAGCTCGTGCCCGAGCACGTCGATGGGCTTGGTGAAACGGTCGAAGACGGTGCCGTCGCCGTCCCCGAAGACCAGCTGGGTGCCGTCCCAGAAGGCGTTGTCGTAGTTCGAGCGGTAGTGGGCCGTCGACGTCATCGTCGCGCCCGCGCCGTTGTAGCTGTCGCGTCCCTGCTCGGTGAAGTAGTAGTCGTACGTCAGGCCGGCGTTGTCGTGCGCGTCGTCGACCGGCACGTCGCCCGTCGCGCCCTGCCCCTCGGTCCGCCGCAGCGTGCCCGGCAGGTTGCTGCCGTTGTTCGCGCTGTACGTGCGCCGGTTCCGCGTGGTCTGGAGGTTGTCGTACTCCCAGATCACCTTGCCGCTGTCGGCGTCGACGAACAGCACCGGCATCGACGGCGCGTCGGTGCGCAGGCGCTGCGTCGTGGCGCCGTCGAAGCGCAGCTTCGCGTAGACGCCGTCGTCGACGACGAAGAAGCCACGCGTCTGGGCGAGCTCGAGCAGCCGCGAGCGGCGGGCCGGCGAGAGGTCCGCGCCGGTCGGGTTCTGGCAGGACTCCTGCAGCGCCACGAGCTTGACCTCGTGGCGCGCGAGGATCTTCTCGAGCACGTCGATATCGGCTCCGTCGGCGTCGACCGGTAGCGGCAGGACGCGGGCGCCCGTCGCCTGCAGGGAGGCGAGCGATCCGGCGAACGTCGGCGACTCGACGACCGCGACGTCGCCGGGACCCAGCACGGCGCGCGCGACGAGGTCGATCCCCTGGCGCGCGCCGGTCGTGACGAGGATCTCGTCGGCGCTCGTGGCGAAGCCGACCTCGCGGCCGATCTCGGCGAGCCGCTCGCGCAGCTCGGGCAGCCCCTCGACCTGCAGGTAGTCGGTGATCGCCTGCGGCGTGTCGCGGCCGATCTGCGCGGCCATCTCGGCGAGCTCGCGCGCCGGGCACAGCGCGGGGTCCGGATAGCCCGAGCCGAGCGCGATCGCGTCGCCGGCCAGCGGCGCGTGCAGCGAGTCGCGCAGCATGTCGTCGGCATACGTCGAGGGCCGCACGGCGAGCATGCCGAGCTGCCAGTCGTCGTTGACCGGCAGGCCCGCCGCGCGCCCGCCCCCGCCGGCGTTGATGTCGTCGGCCGGCACCGGCACGCGCTGGCGCACGAACGTGCCCCGCCCGACCGCCGAGGTGACATAGCCCAGCTCGGCCAGCCGGCGGTACACCCGCACGGCCGTGAGGTGGTTGACCGAGACGTCGGCGGCAAGCGCGCGCGTCGCCGGAAGCCGCTCACCGGGCGCCAGCTCTCCGCCGTCGATCGCCGTCGCGAACAGCGTCACGAGCTGCTGCGTGATCGAGACCTCGCCGTCACGTTCGAGGTCCAACATCTTCAACTTGTGGGACATTGACATACCGGTGTGTGATCGTACAGTAGCCCCAGCGAACGCACAATTGGGGATCGGAACGAACATGTGGCACTACCTCGAGTACATGATTGACCGCTTCAACCCGGAGCCCGTAACCGGCTCGGGGTCGGCCCGCGAGCACGGCCCGGTCGTCATCCGCCGTGCCCACGCCGGCGACCTGCCGCTCCTGCACGACCTCGCCGAGCTCGACTCCGCCGCCCCGCTGAAGGGCGCCGCGCTCGTCGCGCTCGTGGATGGCCACGCGTACGCCGCGATTGGCCTCGACGACGCGCGCGTCATCGCCGATCCCTTCCTGCCCACAACCGCCGCCGTCGAGTTGCTGCGCCTGCGGGTGGCACAGCTGCGCGCGGCCGACGGCGGCCGAGCGCCGCGACGCGCGCTGCCGCGCCGGATCGCGAGCCGGGTGCGCGCCTGACCGGCCGCTCGCGGCCGCTCGCCCGCCCAGCCTCGCACCCGCCGACGGCCACGCCTGCCACGATGGGCGGGTGGAATCCGCCCCGCAGCCGGCCTACTCGATCGCGGCGCTCGAGCTGCTCAACGACGTGCTCGCGCAGGTCGACGGCGACCACGGCTCGGCGGAGTTCTACTCGCGCCTGGCCGAGGCGGTCTGCCGGCTGGCCCACATGCGCCGCGCAGTGATCTTCCGCTACGACGACGCGCGCCGGCGCGTCCACGCCGCGGGCGCCCATGGGATCGGCCTGGACCGCTTCACGACCGGCGAGATCAAGGTCGAGGCGGCGCCCGTCGCGCGCCAGGCGCTGACCGAGGACCGCGTCATCGAGGTGCGCGGCGACGGCGGCCACGAGATCTCCGACGACTTCGCCGAGCTCGTCGGCGCGCACCCGATCGTCTACGTCCCGATCGTCGCCGCCGGGCGCTGGCTCGGCGTCATCCTCGCCGAGCCGCAGCACGGCGCCAAGCCGCTGGACGAGCGCCACCGCGACCTGCTGTGGATCCTGGGCAAGACCCTGGCGCTCGCCTCGACGTCGCGGATCGCCACGACGGTCGGCGAGCGCGCACGCGAGCTCGAGGAGCGCATCGACTTCGCGCGCGGCATCCACGAGGGCGTCGTGCAGCGGCTGTTCGGCGTCTCGCTCGTGCTCTCCTCCGAGCAGGCGCTGAGCGCCGAGGCGCGCGCCCGCTGCGCGCGCGAGATCGGCGCCGCGCTCGGCGAGCTGCGCTCGGCGCTGCAGCGCCCGCTGGGGCGCTCGTCGGCGCCGACGGGCACGACGCTGCGCGCCGAGCTCGACCGCCTCTGCGCCGAGCACCGCGACCTCGGGCTGATCGTCGACGGTCCGGTCGTCGACGTGCCCGACGCGCTCGAGCCGCTCGCTCAGTCGGTCCTCACCGAGGCGGTGCGCAACGCCCGCAAGCACTCCGATGCACGCCACATCGTCGTGCGCACGCGCACGCGCGAGGGGACGCTGGTCGTCGAGGTCGAGAACGACGGCGTGCCGCTGGAGCGCACGGCGTCGACCGGTGTCGGGCTGCGCCTCGCCGCACTCGAGGCGCTGCAGTCGGGCGGGCTCGTCGAGTTCGGTGAGCGCGCGCCGGGCACCTGGGTCGTGCGGCTCGTCGTGCCGCTGGCGGCGTCGTCGGGCGCGGGGGCGGCGTCGTCGGGCGCGGGGGCGGGGTGAGCGACAACGAACACTTGCGCGTGCTCGTCGTCGACGACCACGACGTCGTGCACTGGGGCTTTCGGACGATGCTCGGCGAGCTGGACTGGGTCGAGCGCTGCCTGTCGGCGACCAACGGCGACGAGGCGCTCGCGCTGACCAAGGAGCACGCGCCCGACGTCGCGCTCGTCGACCTGTTCCTCGGCGAGGAGTCCGGCCCGGAGGTGTGCGAGCGGCTGCTCACCGAGCGCCCCGAGCTGCGCGTGCTGCTCATCTCCGGCGCGGGCCGGATCTCGCCCGCGACCGCGCGCGCGTGCGGCGCGAGCGGCTTCGTGCCCAAGGACTGGCCGGCGGCCGACGTCGCGCGCGCGGTGCGGATGGTCGCACTCGGGATGGCGCTCTTCGAGCCGGCCGCGGCGCCGGCGAGCGGGGCGCTGACGCTGTCGGGCCGCGAGCGCGAGGTGCTCGAGCGGATCGCCGGCGGGGCGACGAACCGCGAGATCGCGCTCGCGCTGCATCTCTCCCCGCACACGGTCAAGGAGCACACGAGCGCGCTGTATCGCAAGCTCGACGTGCGCAATCGCGCCGAAGCGGTACAGAAGGCACAGCGGACGGGGCTGCTCTCGTAACGCAGTAGTCAGCCAGACGACATCGGGCTGTTGCCAACCGCGGGCGTTGTGGTATGGGCACCCCCCACCCGGGGGGTCCGCCTTCCCTCCGGTGGGGGGGACTCGTTGTCGATGACACGCGCGAGCGACAGGCTGGTCGCGTGATTGAGATGACCCTTACCGCGATCGTCCTTCCCGGCCAGGGCAGCCAGGTTCCGGGAATGCGTGATGCTGTGGCCCGCGCGCGCCCCGACCTGCTCGACGTGCGCACGGCGGCCCGCGCGGCCGGGCTGCGCCGATCCATCCTGGGCGTCGTGCTCGCCAAGCTCGCGCCGCGCTGCGTCCCCGACGCGCAGATCGTCGCTCTCGACGACGGCACAGCGCTCGCGCGCGCCGCGTAGCACCAACCCTTTCCCCAGAACTGAACTTCGACCAAGGAGAAGACACCATGCCAACCACCCAGATCCAGCCCAAGGACATCGAGGCGATGGTCATCGAGTCGCTCGCCAGCTTCGGCGCCGAGCCCGAGGCGCTGACGCGTGACGCGACGCTCGACTCAGTCGACGTCGACTCGCTCGATCTCGTCGAGCTGACGCAGGTCGTCGAGGAGAAGTACTCGATCGATCTTGAGGGCGCGGACTTCAAGAAGATCAAGACCGTCGGCGACGTCGTCGACCTCGTCGTCGACCGCGTAACGGGGTGACCTTGCGCGACGTCGTCATCACCGGGGTCGGGGCCGTCACGCCATTGGGCGTCGGCGCCCGCACGCTGCACGATCGCTGGACCAGCGGCGCGTGCGGCATCCGCGACGGTGAGGCGCCGTGCGCGGACTTCGACCCGACCGACCACATGTCGGCCAAGCAGGCCCGCCGCGCCGACCGCTCGACGCAGCTGGCGATCGCCGCCGGCGCCGAGGCGCTCGACGACGCCGGCTGGGCCGACGGGCTTCCCTACGACCCCGAGCTGATCGGCTGCGTGCTGGGCACGGGCATCGGCGGGATCGGGACGCTTGAGGACAACCACGACCTGCTGCGCGACACCGGCGCCGGCTCGGTGTCACCCCTGGCCGTGCCGCTCAGGATGAGCAACGCAGGATCGGCCGCGATCTCCCTGCGCCACGGACTGCGCGGCCCGGTCTTCAGCGTCGTCTCCGCATGCGCCGCCGGCAGCCACGCGATCGGCACCGCTCTGCGGATGATCCAGCACGGTGAGGCCGATGCGATGGTCACCGGGGCCGCCGAGGCGCCGCTGACGCCACTCTCCCGCGCGTGCTTCGAGAAGATGGGCGCGATCTCGCCTT
>JBBSQG010000261.1:0-5019 GCA_038258125.1 Solirubrobacterales bacterium | reverse complement strand
CGGCACCGGCAAGGAGCAGAAGATCGAGATCAAGTCGGGCTCGGGCCTGAGCGACGACGAGATCAAGAACATGGTGCAGGACGCCGAGGCGCACGCCGACGACGACAAGCGCCTGCGGGAGTTGGCGGAAGCGCGCAACAACGCCGAGAACGCCGCCTACCAGGCCGAGCGCCAGCTCAAGGACCTCGAGGAGAACGTCGACGAGACGTCCAAGACCGAGATCGAGGGCCTGATCAAGGATCTGCGCGACTCGCTGGAATCCGAGGACGCGGCCGAGCTGGCCGCCAAGACCGAGGCGCTGCAGACGGCCTTCCACAAGGTCTCCGAGGCGATGTACGAGAAGGCTCGCGCGCAGAGCGCGGCCGACGGCGCGGCAGCGGAGAACGGCGGCTCGCCCGAGGGCTCCGCCGACGACGACGAGGACGTCGTCGATGCCGAGGTCGTCGAGGAAGGCCGCTAGATCGTGTCACCCGCGCCCGAGGAGAAGCTCGACGGACAGCCGGCGGCACCGGACCCCACACCGGGTCCGGCGTCGCGGGCACCCGCGGGCGCCAAGGACTACGACCCGACTGCGCCCCCACCCGCGCTCGAGCCCGAGGAAGACGTCGCCGAGCTCGAGCTCACCCCCGAAGAGCTGCGCGAGCGCGCCGGCAAGGCCGACGCGTACCTCGCGCTGGCCCAGCGCACGCAGGCGGACTTCGAGAACTACCGCAAGCGCACGGCGCGCGACGTGCGCGCCGCCGAGGCGCGCGGGATGAGCCGCGTGGCGCGCGAGCTGCTGCCCGCGCTGGACAACCTCGAGCGCGCCCTGGCGGCGGTCGAGGCGTCCGGCTCCGACGAGGAGCACCACCTCACGCAGGGCATCCGCCTCGTGCAGACCGAGCTGGCGGCGGCGCTCGCGCGCACCGGCATCCAGGGCTACGCGACCAAGGGCGAGCGCTTCGATCCCGTCCACCACGAGGCGGTCGCCCAGCACCCGGTCGCGGGCTGCGACCCGGGCACGATCGTCGAGGTCCTGCAGGCCGGCTACCGGCTCAACGACGCGGTGCTGCGGCCCGCGCGGGTGATCGTCGCCGGCTGAGGCTCCAACGATGGCCGCCCCCCAGGATCACTACAAGGTGCTCGGCGTCGAGCGCAAGGCGTCGGCCGACGACATCAAGAAGGCCTACCGCAAGCTCGCGCGCCAGTACCACCCCGACAAGAACCCCGGCGACGAGAAGGCCGAGGCGCGCTTCAAGCAGATCTCCCAGGCGCACGACGTGCTCGGCGACCCCGACAAGCGCAAGGAGTACGACCGGGCGCTGTCCAACCCGTTCTCGAACGCCGGCCGCGGCGGCAGCGGGCAGCCGGGCTTCGACACGTCCGGCTTCGGCGACATCCTGTCCGATCTCGTCGGCCAGGCGGCGGGCCGGCGCGGCGGCGGGCCCGGGGGCGGGCCGGGCGGCGGGCGAGCGCCGCGCCCCGAGCGCGGCCGTGACCTCGAGGCCGAGGTCACGATCGGCTTCGATCAGGCGATCGCCGGCGCGCAGGTGCCGATCTCCGTTCCGACCTACGAGCGCTGCTCGACCTGCGCCGGCACCGGCGCCAAGCCCGGCACGTCGCCGATCGTCTGCCCGCGCTGCAACGGGCGCGGCGTCGAGTCCGAGGGCCAGGGCCTGTTCTCGATCTCCCAGCCCTGCTCGGTGTGCGGCGGTGCCGGGACGGTCATCGAGAATCCCTGCCCGACCTGCCACGGCGAGGGCCGCAAGCGGACCGTCAAGCGCTACCGGGTCAACGTTCCCGCGGGCGTGCGCGAGGGCAGCAAGATCCGCCTCGCCGGCAAGGGCGAGCCGGGCCGCCATGGCGGGACGTCCGGCGACCTGTTCGTCATCACCCACGTGCTCGACTCGCCGGTCTTCACGCGCAAGGGCGACCACGTCGAGGTCGAGGTCCCGCTGACCGTGCCCGAAGCCCTGCGCGGTGCCGAGATCGAGGTCCCCACGCTCTCGGGGCGCAAGACCCTGCGCGTGCCGGCCGGCACGCGGCCGGGCAGCGTGCAGCGCCTGCGCGGCGAGGGCCCCAAGAAGCTCGGGGGTGCAGGCCGCGGCGATATCCGCTATCGCTTCGTCCTGGACATGCCCGACAAGCTGACCGCCGAGCAGGAGGCCGCCGTCGACGACATGGCGAGGGTCTTCAACGGCAACCCGCGGGAGGGGCTGTTCGCGAAATGACCACCCGGCGACGCACGACGACGCGGATCGAGGTCTCCTCCGATCGCGGCGTGTTCATGATCTCCGTCGCCGCCGAGCTGGCCGACATGCACCCGCAGACGCTGCGCATGTACGAGCAGCGCGGCCTGATCGAGCCCAAGCGCTCGCCGAAGGGCACGCGCCTGTACTCCCACGAGGACGTCGACCGCCTGCGCCGCATCCAGCAGATGACCGCCGAGCTGGGGCTCAACCTGGCCGGCGTCGAGAAGGTGCTCGAGCTCGAGCAGCAGCTGGAGCGCACGCGCCGCCGCGTCGCCGCGCTGGAGCGCCGCCGGGAGGAGCTGGAGGCGGAGATCTCGATGTTGGAGGGCAAGCGCGCGGCGGTCCGCGCGGACATCGTGCGCTACGAGCGGGCGAAGGGCTCCGAGCTCGTGCGGGTGCGAGACGTCAAGCCGTTTGAGATCCCGATCGAGCGGCGGTAGCCCTTCACCCCACGCGCCGGCCGCCGGGTACGAGGCTTGGCGTCGTAGCGCGGCGCCGGTGCGCGTTCCAGGGCGTCAGCGCCCGAAATGCGCACGCTCCCCTATCGGCGAGGGCGATGATCGGCGTGCTCCTGAGCGTTTGATGAGAGCGCCGGTCGCTCGTGCGGTCGTGCCAATAGCCTGGCGAGCGGAACATGACGCGCCTTCTCGCCGCCGCCACAATCCTGCTTCTGCTTCTGCCCGCGTGCGCGCTCGCGCAGAGCAATCCGTCGCCGCCGGGCGTAGTGACGAACGCCGCCTCGAGCATCACCACCAATGCCGCCACGGTGACCGGCCGGGTCGATCCCAACGGCGCCGCGACGAGCTACCAGATCCAGTACGGCACGACGGCGTCCTACGGGCTGACGTCGGCCAGCCTCAACGCGGGTAGCGGTGCCAACGCCGTCGCGTTCAGCGTGCGGCTCGCGAAGCTGACGCAGAACACGACCTACCACTTCCGGGTCGTCGCGACGAACGCCGCCGGTACCAGCCGCAGCGGCGACCGCAGCTTCCGCACGAAGTCCACCCAGAAGCCGGCGGTCACGCTCGCGGCGGCCGGCCCGATCGCGCCGCGCGCCGCGACGGTCACCGCCACAGTCAACCCGCGCGGTGCGGCCACGCGCTACCGCTTCGAGTACGGCCAGGGCACCAAGACGAACCTCCACACGGCCTACGTGGCCGCCGGCGACGGCAACGCCAAGCTTGCCGTCGCGGCCGTGCTGCCCAATCTCGCGCCGGACACGAAGTACAGCTTCCGGATCATGGCGACGAGCGCGGCCGGCACCGTGCGTAGCGGACGGCGCACGTTCCGGACGCCGGTCGAGTGCACGCGGCGCTATCCGTCCAAGCTCTCGATCGCCCGCGCTTCGACGCCCGGCAGCCTGATCGACGTGCTCGCCCCGATCACCTCGCGCGCGTCGGGGCGCGCCACGATCGACTACCACGCCGCCCGCCAGCACACCCGCTTCACCGTGGGCATCAACGGCGCCGCGGGATGGATCAGGTTCCGCCGTTCGGTCACCGCCGCGCAGGCACGGCTGGGCACCGGCATCCTGACGATCGCCTACCCCGGTGACGGCGACACGCGGCCGCAGACGGTGCGCCTGCGCGCCGCCCGGAACAAGGCCCGCCTGGACCTCGCCCGGCCGCAGATCGTCAACGGCCGCGTCGTCGCCGCGGGCTCGATCAGCGACGACGCGCGCGGCGTCGTGCGCCTGCAACTGAGCTACCAGGTCAACTGCGTCACCCGGCTGCTGCAGTTCACCGGCGCGATCAGCGGCGGCCGCTGGACGATCGACGCGCCACTCAGCGCCCAGGCGCTCGCCGAGATCGCCGTGCGCAGCGGCGCGGTGCACTCCTACACGCTGTTCACCGGCTACCTGCCGGAGCGAATGCGCGGCGAGATGCGCGCGTTCCAGGTGCTCGGCGACCCGTAGCCGCGCGTCTGGCACGGCAGCATCGCTGCGCCGCCTCCAGTAGCGCCAAGCCGCCGGGTCATAAGATCTCAGCCCTCTACACTGAGATCTATGCAAGTCGACCGCTTCACGATCAAGACCCAGGAGGCTCTGCAGGCCGCCGTCAAGCTGGCCCACGGGCGCCGCCACTCACAGATCACTCCGACACACCTGCTGACCGCCCTGCTCGACCAGGAGGGCGGTCTTGTCACGCCCGTGCTGAGCAAGCTCGGCGTCTCGGCCAGCGCCCTGCGCGCCGACCTCGAGCGCGCGCTCGCCGATCTCCCCACGCTCGGCTCCGAGGCGGAGCCGACCACCGCGCCGGAGCTGCTGCAGACGATGCGCGCCGCCGAGCGCGAGCTGCGCGGGCTGAAGGACCAGTACGTCTCCGGCGAGCACGTCCTGCTCGCGCTCACGCGCGACGACGGCCCCGCCGGCCACGCGCTGGCCGCCAACGGCGTCACCCGCGAGCGCCTGCTGCAGGCGATCGCCGAAGTGCGTCCCAACCCGATCACCGACCAGTCGCCCGAGGAGATGATCCAGGCGCTGGAGAAGTACGGCCGTGATCTCACCGCCGAGGCCGACGACGGCAAGCTCGACCCCGTCATCGGGCGCGACGACGAGATCCGCCGCGTCATCCAGGTGCTCAGCCGCCGCACGAAGAACAACCCCGTGCTGATCGGCGAGCCGGGCGTCGGCAAGACCGCGATCGTCGAGGGCCTGGCCCAGAGGATCGTCGCCGGCGACATCCCCGAGTCGCTGCGCGACCGCCGCGTGATCAGCCTCGACATCGGCGCGCTGCTGGCGGGCTCGAAGTACCGCGGCGAGTTCGAGGAGCGCCTGAAGGCCGTGTTG
>JBBSQG010000260.1:0-5024 GCA_038258125.1 Solirubrobacterales bacterium | reverse complement strand
TGAGTGCCGAGGGTCGCCTCGACGACGCCGAGCACGTCGCGACGGTCCGCATCCCCGACGGCGTGCGCGAGACGATCCGCCACCGTCTCCAGCCGCTGCCCGAGTCCGCGCGCGAGCTGCTGTGCACCGCGTCGGTGATCGGGCGCGAGTTTCGCCTCGACACGCTGCAGCGCGTCAGCGGCGCCGACCCCGAGCAGCTCGACAGCGCGCTGAGCGAGGCCGTCGGCAGCGGCGTGCTCGTCGAGCGGACGGCGGCGCTGGGCAGCTACGGCTTCTCGCACGGCCTGATCCGCGAGACGCTCTACGACGACCTCGGACCGCAGCGCCGCGGCCAGCTGCACCGCGAGGTCGGCCTGGCGCTCGAGGAGGTCTACGCGACCGATCCCGAACCGCACCTCGCCGAGCTCGCGCACCACTTCTTCGTCGCGGCGACCGCCGGCGGGCTGGCCAAGGCGATCGACTACTCCGTCCGCGCCGGCGAGCGCGCGCTGGAGCTGATCGCCTACGAGGAGGGCTCCGATCACTTCGAGCGCGCGCTGCAGGTCTTCGGGCTGCAGGAGCGCGCCGACGTCCCGCGCCACTGCGAGCTGCTGCTCGCGCTCGCCACGGCGCAGTCGCGCGCGGGCGACTCTCACGCCGCCCGTGCGACGTTCCTGCATGCCGGCGAGCTCGCCCGCAGGCTCGGCTCGCCCGAGCGCCTGGCGCGCGCCGCGCTCGGCTACGGCGCCGGGATGGGCGGCTTTGAGTTCGGTCGCGTCGACGAGGGCCTCGTCACGCTGCTCGGTGAGGCGCGCGAGGCGCTCGGCACGCAGGACAGCTCGCTGCTGGCGCGCGTGCTCGGCCGACTGGCGACCGAGCTGTACTTCTGCGATCGCACCGAGGAGCGCGTGGCGCTCGGCAACGAGGCCGTCGCGATGGCCCGGCGGCTCGGCGACCGGGCGACGCTCGCCTCGACGCTGAGCGCGCGCTTTCTCACCCTGCTCAGCCCCGAGCACTCCGCCGAGCGGATGCAGATCGCCGCCGACGTCGTCGCGCTCGGCGAGGAAGTGCGCGACCGCGAGCTCGTCCTGCGCGGCCACGTCTGGCGGATCCTCGCGCTGATGGAGCTCGGCGACTGGGTCGGGGCGGAGATCGAGCTCGCCGTCCACGCGCGCCTGGCCGACGAGCTGCGCGACCCGCTGCACCTCTGGTACGTGCCGCTGTTCGCCGCTTCGCGCGCGCTCCTGCAGGGCCGCCTGGCCGAGGCCGAGCAGCTCGCCGCCGAGGCGTTCGCGGTCGGCCGCGGCACACAGGCCCAGAACGCCGCCCAGCTGTACGCCGTGCAGCTGTTCGCGCTGCGCGCCGAGCAGGGGCGGCTGGGTGAGGTCGAGCAGTCACTGGAGGAGTTCGGCCGGCGCTATCCGGCGGCGCCGGTCTGGCGCGCGGCCGCCGCGTTCTCGCTGGCGGTGGTCGGCCGCGTCGATGACGCGCGCCGCGCGTTCGAGGCGATGACCGCGGGCGGGCTGGGCGACATCCCGCGCGACGGTGAGTGGCTGGCGACGATCTCGCTATTGGCGCGCACCGGCGCTCGGATCGGCGACACGCGGCGCGCCGCCGAGCTCTGCGACCTCCTGGAGCCGCACGCCGGGCTGGCCGTCGTCGTCGGGCGCGGTGCGATCTGCCTCGGCCCGGTCTCGCGCTTCGCGGGCCTGGCGGCGGCGGCGGCCGGACGCCCGGAGGCCGCCGTGACGCATCTCGAGCATGCGCTGGCCACGGCGCGCCGGTGGGGCGCGGAGCCGACGGTCGCGGGGATCGAGGTCGAGCTCGCCGACGTCCTGGAGCGCTTCATGGCGAGCAGCGAGCGTGACCTCAGGCGCGCGCGGGCGCTGCGGTCGGTGGCGCTTGGGACGGCGCGGCGACTGGAGCTCGGTGGACTGCTGGCACGCTGGGCACGGGATGACGACGTGGTCGCGGTCAGCAGCGACGCCGAGGCGGAGACCGGCGTCGACGCGGGCGCCGCCGCGCTGTCCGCTGATGGCGCCGCGTCAACGCGCGCGCCGATGGCCTTCTATCGCCGTGGCGACATCTGGACGATCGGCCGGCCGGGGTGCCAGATCCAGCTGCGCGACGCCAAGGGCCTGCGCCACATCGTGCGCCTGCTCGGGGCGCCGCGGGTCGAATTTCACGCACTGGACCTCGTCGGCGGGACGGCGCCGGCGCAGCGCGGCCGCTCCGAGGCGGCGGCGGTCAGCGTGGGAATGGGGATCGAGGTGCGTGCGCGCGGCGCCGGCGATGCTGGGCCGGCGCTCGACAGCCAGGCGAAGGCCGCCTACCGCGCGCGCGTCGCCGAGCTGCAGGCGGAGATCGAGGAGGCGGAGTCCTTCCACGATCCCGAGCGCGCAGCGCGCGCCCGCGAGGAGCTTGCGTTCGTCGCTCGCGAGCTCGCCGGCGCGGTCGGCCTGGGAGGACGCGATCGCAAGACCGGCTCGGACGCCGAGCGCGCGCGGGTCAACGTAACGCGCGCGATCCGGACGGCTTTGCAGCGCGTGTCCGAGCACGACGCGGTGCTCGGCCGTCAGCTCGGCGCCGCGGTCAAGACGGGGACGTTCTGCGCCTACGAGCCCGGCGCGGACGACCCGCCGGCGTGGGATCTCAGCGGTCCGGTGTAGGCGGGGTCGCGGGCGCCGCGCGCGCCGCGCCGTGCGCATTTCGGGCGTTGAGACTTCGAAATGCGCAGCACGAGCGAGCACCGGGGGGCGCCGGGCGGGGCGGCGTGCGCATTCCGGGCGGTGAGGCCCCGAAATGCGCAGCGCGACCGTGCCTCGGGTGTGGCGCGGAATCTCGTAACGGGTTCGCGGGTGTGTTGTCACACGCGGGTCTGGTTCTGTCACGCGCGGCTCGGCACCATCGGCCTTCATGGCAAGTGCGCCGAAGACCCAGACCCTCGCACGAGCAGTGCGCCCAGACCTCGCGGCCGTGCGGGTCGCCGCCGAACAGCACACGGTCATCTCGACCCGCCAGCTAACGGACTGCGGCCTCGCCAGCGGCGCGATCACCGTGCGTGTCCGTAGGGGCAACCTGCGCCGGCTGCACCGTGGTGTGTACGCGCTCGGAGCGGGGCCACTGACGCTGAGAGCCCGGCTGGTCGCCGCGGTCCTCGCATGCGGTCCCGGCGCAATTCTCAGCCACTTCGCAGCCGCGGCATGGTGGGGGTTCGTCGTATGGGACGAGCGACGAGTCGACGTGACGGTTCCGCGCGCCGCGGGCCGGCGCGTCCCGGCCATCCGTCCGCGCCGTCCGCGCGCCTTGAGTCCCCGTGACGCGTGGCGACGCGATGGCATCGACATCACCTCGCCGGCGCGCACGGTGCTCGATCTGGCGGCCGAGCTACCCGCGTCCGCGCTGCGACGCATGGTTCGCCAGGCGCTCACCGAGCGCCGGGTGAGCATCCGCGATCTGACCGCGGTGATTGAGCGAAGCACCGGCCACGCCGGCACGGCCGCCGTGCAGGGGCTGATCACCGACGGCCATGTGGCGACGCGCAGCGAGCTCGAGGATCGTGCGCTGGATTTACTCGGGCAAGCGGGTATCGAACGGCCCGAGGTCAACGCGAAGCTCGTCCTCGGACAGCGCGCGGTCGAACCCGATCTGCTCTGGCGCCGGCAACGGCTCGTCGTCGAGCTCGACGGCGCGGCATGGCACGACAACCGCCTTTCGAGGGAGGACGATGCCGCGCGACAAGCGCTCCTCGAAGCTCACGGGTATCGCGTGGTGCGGATCACCTGGCGCCAGCTCGTGGATGCGCCGGCGCAGACGCTCGCGCGGATCCGCGCGGCGCTCGGCGAGGAGCCGGCAGACATCGGTGTGAGCAATGTCGCTTGACCGCCGGCGAGCCGTCTCCCCAGGTGGATGCACTGCACGACATCCTGCCCGGGGCGTGCGCGTTCCGGGCGCTGAGGACCCGGAATGCGCGGTGGCCGTGTCGTCTGGCGGGCGGGCGGCGGCTTACGCCGCGACGTCGTGCGCGGCGGCGGCGCCCTTCGTCAGCACGAGCTCGCCGTCGGCGGCCGACACTCGCACCGTGTCCCCGTCGGCGAACTCGCCCTGCAGCATCGCCAGCGCGAGCCGGTCGACGAGCCGCTTCTGGATGACCCGCTTCAGCGGCCGGGCGCCGTAGACGGGGTCGTAGCCGAGGTCGCCGAGCAGCTCGCGCGCCTGCGCCGACAGCTCGAGCGTGATGCCGCGTTCGGCCAACCGGTTGATGACGTGCTGGGCCTGCAGGGTCACGATCTGGCCGATCTGCTCGCGGGTCAGCGACTCGAACTCGACGATGTCGTCGAGGCGGTTGATGAACTCGGGCCGGAAGTGCAGCTCCGCGCCAGCCATCCCGCCGGGGATGTTCGAGGTCATGATCAGCACCACGTTCTTGAAGCTCACCGTGCGGCCCTTGCCATCGGTCAGCCGGCCGTCGTCCATGACCTGCAGCAGCGTGTTGAAGACGTCGGAGTGAGCCTTCTCGACCTCGTCGAGCAGCACGACGGAGTACGGCCGGCGGCGCACGGCCTCGGTCAGCTGGCCGCCCTCCTCGTAGCCGACGTAGCCGGGCGGTGCGCCGACGAGCCGGGCCACGGAGTGCTTCTCCATGTACTCCGACATGTCGATCCGGATCATCGCCTCCTGCGTGTCGAACATGAACTCGGCCAGCGCGCGGGCGAGCTCGGTCTTGCCGACGCCGGTCGGGCCGAGGAACAGGAATGTGCCGATCGGCCGGTCGGGATCCGACAGCCCGGCCCGTGCCCGCCGCAGCGCGGACGCGACGGCCTCGACGGCCTCGTCCTGGCCGATGACGCGCTGATGCAGGCGCTCTTCCATGTGGACGAGCTTCTCGACGTCTGACTCGAGCCTCCGGCTGCCCGGGATACCAGTCCAGCGAGCGACGCTCTCGGCGACGTCCTCGGCCGTGACCTCCTCCTTGAGGAAGCCGGCGTTGCCGTCCGACGACGCCTCGGCCTCGGCGAGCTCCCGTTCGAGATCGGGGATGACCC
>JBBSQG010000259.1:0-5063 GCA_038258125.1 Solirubrobacterales bacterium | reverse complement strand
GCCGGTCCGCGTGAGAACGTCGTGGTCGGCCATGCGGGCGATCCCGAAATCGGTCAGCTTCGCGGTCCCCAGGCCGTCCTCCGAGCGCGGGCAGATGACGTTGGAGGGCTTGACGTCGCGGTGGATGACGCCGCGCGCGTGGGCGTGTGCCAGGGCGCCGCAGAGCGTCGACCCGATTCGCAGCGCGTCGCGGTCTGACAGCTCGCCGCCGCGCAGCAGGTCGGCGAGCGTGGACCCCTCGACGAGCTCTGAGACGAGGTAGATCGCGTCCTCGTCGCGGCCGGATTCGAACAGCGCGACGATCCCCGTGTGCGACAGCCGCGCGGCGGCCAGCGCCTCACGCTCGCCGCGTCCGTCGGGGTCGTGGCCGATCGCGATCCGCTTGACGGCGACGTCACGCTCGAGGTGCTCGTCGCGAGCGCGGTAGACGACGCCCATCCCGCCCGCGCCGAGCCGCGCGCCGAGCCGGTAGCGGTCGAGCACGATCGGGCCCGCATCGGCGGGCGCGGGACTATGGGCGCCAAACACCGGCTCCGTCTTTCGGCCGGCCGGCCACGGGTCCTTGCCGGCGATGCAGGAAACCACCGATTGGGGGGAAAGTTGCAGGGAAAACGTGGCGCGGCACGGGCGTCATACTGGACGACCTGCCAGCTTCCGCAAGGAGCTACCCCTGTCCTTCTTCGACGATGACGAGCCCCGGACGACTCGCATGCGGCCGCGCAGCCCGGCGCCTGCGGCGATCGGTCCGCCTTCTGATCCGCAGCAGCTCATGGTGCGGCGCGCCGCCGCGGTCGGAATCGGGCTGGTCGTCGTCCTGCTGCTCGTCTTCGGCATCAAGGGCTGCCTCAACGGGGCCAAGGAGAAGGCGCTGAAGGACTACAACCGCGACGTGTCCAGCGTCGTCCAGGACGCCGACGCCAACGCGGAGCAGTTCTTCGCCACGCTCGCCGGCGGCGGATCCAGCGGCGCCGACACGCCGTCGACCGACGTGCAGGCCGACGTCAACCTGCTGCGCACGCGCGCCCAGGGACTGACCAAGCGCGCCGAGCAGCTCGACGTCCCCGGCGACATGCACGCCGCCCAGCGCACGCTGCTGCTGTCGCTGACGCTGCTGCAGGAGGCGATCGGCAAGGTCGCCGTCAAGCTGCCCGCCGCGCTGTCGACCGACTCGGCCACGGCGGTGCCCGCGGTGCGCTCGATCGCCGGCGAGATGCAGGCCGTCGACGCCGCCAACGTCGTCTACAACCGTCGCACGGCGGCGCTCATCAAGCAGGTGCTCGACGACAACTCGATCACCGGCCAGGTCATCCAGAGCTCGAGCTTCCTGCAGAACCTCGGTTGGCTTCAGCCCTCGACCGTCGCCAAGCGGATCGACTCGCAGGCCGGCCGCGGCGCGGGCGACGGCGGTTCGACGGAGGCGCTGCCCGGTCTGCACGGCCACGGCCTCGTCGCCGTCAGCGTCGGCGACAAGACGCTCACCCCCGACGCGGCGAACAGCATCAGCGCCAGCGGCGCCGTGACGTTCAGCGTGAAGATCGCCAACCAGGGCGACAACCCCGAGCAGGACGTGCGCGTGCGGGTCCGGATCACCGGTTCGGGCGACCCGATCCAGGGCGAGGAGGTCGTCGACCAGACCCAGCCCAAGACCGAGACGAGCGTCACGATCAAGCTGCCCAAAGCGGTTCCGGTGGACAAGGCGGTCACGATCCGCGCCGAGGTCCTGCCGGTCAACGGCGAGACGAAGAAGGACAACAACTCGCAGACCTTCCCGGCGATCTTCCGCGGCAGCTGACGCTCGCTGGCCAGGTCCCGGGCGCCGGGCTTGGATAGGCCCTTAGCGCTACCTTTCGTCGCGCATGGGTGCCGAGCTCAGCTCCACGGTGGGCATCGTCGCGCTGGCCGCTGCCGCGGTCGCCGTCGTTGCCGTCTGCCTGGCCGGGGCGCTGTTCATCCAGCTTCGGCGCCTGCGCGCGGCTCAGCGGGTCGTCCTCGGCGACACGAGCAGCGACCTCGTCGCGCACGCCGCCACGCTCGACGCCGGCTTCCGCGCGCTGCATGGCTACGTCACCGAGGTCGCCGAGCGGCTCGGCGCGCGGGTCGGCGTCGCCGAGGGCCGGCTGGATCGGGCGATCTCCCACTGCGGGCTGATCCGCTACGACGCCTACAACGAGATGTCCGGCCGCCAGTCGACCTCGATCGCGCTGCTCGACAGCGCGGGCAACGGCGTCGTGCTGTCGTCGATCCACCACCGCGACCAGGCGCGGATGTATGCCAAGCAGGTCTCGCAGGGCAAGGGCGAGCTGAAGCTCTCCCCCGAGGAGGAGGAAGCGCTACGCATCGCGCTGAAGTCCTGATGCGGCTCGGCTATCTCGGGCCCGCCGGCACGTTCTCCGAGGAGGCCGCGCGCACGGCGCTGGATGGCGGCGGCGCCGAGCTCGTCGGCCTATCGACGGTGGTGGACACGATCCTCGCGGTCTCCGACGGCAGCGTCGACCGGGCGATCGTGCCGATCGAGAACTCCCTGGAAGGACCGGTCGGTGTGACGCTCGACACGCTGGCCGACGAGGACAACGACGTCGCGATCGTCGGAGAGCTCGTGCTCGCGGTCTCCCACCATCTGATCGCGGCCGCGCCGCTTGCGCTCGACGCGATCAAGCGCGTGCTGTCGCACCCGCAGGCGCTCGCGCAGTGCGCGCGCTTCCTGCGCGAGCACCTCCCCGAAGCGGAGGTCGAGCCGGCGGCGTCGACGGCCGAGGCGACGCGCACAGTCGTCGCGCACGCCGGCCCGTGGGCGGCAGTCGGGACGCGGCGCGCCGCGGAGCTCTACGGGGCGACGGTGATCGCTTCCGGCGTCGAGGACGAGCCCGGCAACGCCACCCGCTTCGTCTGGCTCGCGCGCCGCGACGAGGTCGCGGCCCCCGCCGACGGAGCGCCGGCGAAGACGTCGCTCGCATTCTGGGGCTCGGGCGACGACAGCCCGGGGTGGCTCGTGCGCTGCCTGTCTGAGTTCGCCTTCCGCGGCGTGAACCTCACGAAGATCGAGTCACGGCCGCTGCGCCTGCGGCTCGGGCACTACCGCTTCTTCGTCGACTGCGAGGGCAGCGCCACGAGCGTCGCCGTCGCCGGCGCCGTCGACGGGCTGCGCAAGCACTGCGAGCAGGTTCGAATCCTCGGCTCCTACCCAACTGCCGGGCCGCCTGATTAGACTTCCGGGCGACTCATGGCGACCCAGCCCACGCCACCAGGCCCAGGGGGGTTCGCGCCGCATCCGGAGCACCGGCGGCGCGGACGTGAGTGTGGCCGCGTGCTCGTCCTGAACGCCACGTACGAACCGGTCAACGTCTGCACGGTTCGCCGCGCCGCCGTGCTCCTGCTCAAGGAGAAGGCGGAGATCGTCGAGCACTCAAGCTACGAGCTGCGCTCGGAGCATTCGACGATCCCGCGGCCGGTCGTGATCCGCCTGGTGACGTTCGTCAAGGTGCCGCGCGACACGCACCGGCGCAAGATCACCCGCCGTGCTGTCTTCGCCCGCGACGGATGGACGTGCCAGTACTGCGGCGCCCGCGCTCAGCTCACCGTCGACCACGTGATCCCGCGCTCGAAGGGCGGCGGCTCGACGTGGGACAACATCGTCGCCTCGTGCGCGCCCTGCAACCGCCGCAAGGGCGACTCGCTACCGGCCAAGGCCGGCATGCACCCGCGCCAGCCGCCGAAGGTCCCACACCCCGAGGTCTTCATCCACGTCGCCAGCCCGACGATCCCATCGGCGTGGCGGCAGTGGCTGCCCGAAGCCGCCTGACCGTCAGAGCGCCTGCACCGCCGCGACGAGCGCGCGGACGACGGCGAGGAACCGCAACGTCGACGGCAGCCTGACAGAGCCCCGCCCGCGCCAACCTCGTCCGCACCGATCCAGCACGCGCCCGGGGCGCGAATACTCAGGTGATGCCGGCCAGCCTGCGTTTCCGTTGTCAGTTCTGCGACGAGCCTCCGGACCCGCTGACGCACATCAGCCTCATGACGGCGATGCGCGAGACCACCTTCGGCGAGTACCAGGACGCGTTACCGGGACGCTGTCTCGTCTTCCGCGGCCGCGGCCTGCTCGGCCCGCCGCGCTACGCCCGCGCGGCCCCTCGCGGCGACCTCGTGGCGTTCCTGCGCGAGCGCTACGACGCGGCCGGCGGCCAGGTCTGGCGACGCCCGCGCTACCCGTCGAGCCTCGCGCACTCTGATGTCGACAACGCGTGGCGAGCGGCCACGACGCGCCAGACCGGCGGGCTCTGAGCCGGCCCCCTTGGCGCGGCAGCGCTTGGCGCACGCACGGACCGCGAGATCGGCTTGTCCTGGCGCCAAATGCGCCATATCCGCGCAAAACTCGACAGGACCGCCGGGTGGTGCGCGCCGCGCCGGGTATCGGGAACGGCGAGCGCCGTCCAGGATGGGTGAGGTCGTAGGATCGACGCCATCGACTGGCTCGTCCTCGTGGTGCTGACGGGATCGGCCGGCGTCGCTGGGTGGCGCCGCGGCTGGGTAGCGCTCTCTGCCTTCACCCTGATCTCGCTGATGTGGCTGCTGGCAGTAGTCCTGTTCGCGACCGACTACCGCGACGCCGACGGCGCCTTCGACTGCTGGCCCAACTGCACGGCATTGCAGGACGCGGTCGGGTTCGCGCTCCTTGTTGCGCCGATCATGGTCGTGGCGCTCCTTGCGAGCGCCGGCATTGCTGGACTGCTCCGCCGCCGAAGCCACTGATCGCTCGCCACCGGCGCGCGCTCCCCGCTGCCAAAGCTCACACGACGCGCCGTAGCCGCGGGCAGTGACGCGAACCCGGGTGCGTGGCCCGGGTTCCGGCCCAGGAACATCAAGTGGGATGGCAAAGGCCAGCGCCCCCAGAGCACGCCCGGTGTGTTCCGGGGCCGGAATCCCCGGCCCACACACCCCGGCCACAACGCGGCCCCCCCAAACACACGGAGGGGCCCCGCAAAAAACGGGCCCCCCCCCCGGACATACAGGACATGAAAACCACCAGCAGGTTGTGGGGGGCCGGGGGGCCCAAACGCCGGGCG
>JBBSQG010000258.1:0-5067 GCA_038258125.1 Solirubrobacterales bacterium | reverse complement strand
GTCCGCACCGCCTGGTCTCTGGCCGCCACCGGCGCCTCCGAGGCCCGTCATCGCAGGGAATGTGTCGGCGAGGACCGTACCGGACGCCGCCGATGCCCAGCTGTGCCGCGACACGCGGTTGGCACTCAGTACGACAGCCGCTGGCACTGACCCGCTGTTCAGGACGGGCTGTCGTTCTCGTTGAACAGGCTGATGGGGTTGAGGGCCGCGAGGATGGTGCGTCCGTCGAGTCCGGGGCCTTCGAACTCGTCGTAGATCCCTTGCGATTTCCAGAGCGAGGTCGGAGCGTCAAGGCGTTCGAGGGCGCGTTCGATCGCGGGGCGGGTCATGCGTCCGCGGGTCGTGCCTGACAGGAGTGGCTGGTGGAGCGGCGGCGGCGGTGCCGTCTCCGGGTGTAGGCGGTGGTATTGGGCGGCGAGCGGGGCGCGCAGCGGTGGGGGCACGGCGTGGGGTAGCCCCCAGGGCGTGCGGACGATCGCGCCGTCTCGGGTGACGTCGGCGATCCGCACGCGAGCGGTGGTGTAGGGGTCGCGGAAGATTGCGCTGAGGACGATGAGCGCGGCGTCGTGCGGGTCGGCGGCCTGGTCTGCGAGCTCGGCGGCGCGAGATACGGCGTCGCGCCACTGATGCGGGCGGCTCTCGCCGTAGCGGTGTATGAGGTCCCTCTGAAGCACCGTTCGGCTGACCGGTGCTCCGGATCGGTGCAGCGTCATGATCGCCGCTTGGGCGCGCGTGATCTGCTCGGACGCCGTGTCGCCGACGGCGACGAGCGCGTGGAGGGCGTCCGCCACTTTCTGCCGGGTCGGTTCGCAGTTGTCTTGCAGCCAGGCGTCGGTCCAGTCGCTCGCGTTGACCCATGTCTCGGCGACGCGACGGCGTGCGGGCGCGGTGAGACCGCTCGCGAGCGCGGTGCGCGAGCGCAGCCGCTCCGGCTCGCACGGCGTCAGCCACGGGTAGTGCGGTCCGGCCCCGGGGTCGACGGAGAGCCCGTCGAGCTCGTGGTCGGGCGGGAGGCGGCGCCAGCGCTGCAGGAGTTCTCCGACCGTGGCCTGCTTGTGCGGGCGGGCCTCGAGGAGCTGCGCGAGGGCGGGTGTCGGGCGTTCGGTTGCGCTCCATAGCCATAGGCCGATCCCGGCGTTGTGGGCGAGATCGGCGACGCGGCGCACGCCAGCGTAGGTCAGTGTCTGGGCGCGCGCCAGAACGAGGTCGCGGACCCGTTCGGCTTTCAGGTGGCATTCGACCAGCGGCCATGGCGAGACCTCGCCGGTGAGGTCGCCGGGGTGTTTGCCCAGTGCGGCGAGCAAGTGGTGGGCGAGGCCTGTCCGGGTCGCCGTCGGGTCTGGTTCGCAGAGGATCTGGCCGTAGGGTCGGGAGTGCAGGCGGCGGAGCTCCTCGAGGTCGGCGAGCTCGTCGCCGGCGTCGAGGATCAGCGTGACCGTGCGTTCAGCGGTTCGGGCCACCGCCGCCGTGCAGCGCGAATACGTTGCGTGCGATCTGCTCGTCGAGGCGCTCACGGCCGGTCTCCTCGGCGAGGCGTTGCGCGCTGTGGGTGAATGCCGCCCAGTTGCGCAGGTTGCCGTGCGCGAAGAGATCGTCGATCAGGCCGAGCAGCCCGGCGTCGACGCCGGTGTAGAGCGGGTGGTATTCGGGGATCGCGGCGATCACGTCCGTGCGTGGCAGCGCCTTGAAGCTGACGCGGCGGTACACGCGGCTGGTGAGCATCGGCTCACGCGAGAGGACCGCCCAGGTACCGTTCCCGCCGACGAGAACCAGCGCGAAACGGGTGCGCTGATGGTCGTGGAGGTAGCGCAGAAGCTCGATGCAGTCCGGCGTCAGCAGCTGGCTCTCGTCGATCACCACCAGCCGCGTTTGCTCGCCGAGGAGCTCGACCAGCCGCGCGATGATCGAAAAGCGGTCAAGGCGAGTCGCACGGCCATCGATCTGCTCCAGCAGCGTCGCTGCGACGAGCCTCGGTGTCGGGCGGCTCGGGAAGGAGGCCCACAGGACTGGTACGGTCAGCTCGTCGAGGAGCTCGTCTACGGCGTACGTCTTTCCGAGGCCGGCGCTGCCGTGCACGACGGCCATCGCGCAGAGCTCGAGCGCGTCACGCACGGCGCGACGGGCGAGGATGTAGTGCTCGGTCTCCAGCGTCGCCGCGCCGTCAAGCTCAAGGAAGTGTCTGGCCATCACTCTTTCCGTTCCGGGCGCGAGGCGGCCCAGTGTGCTCGAGCAGTAAGTCCGTTCGCGCTCCGGCTCGTAGCGCCCGCTCGCTGCCGGCTGGCCGATCCCGCTCATCCGGGGGTGCCGCGGGGAGCTCCACCGGAACGCGGTCGGTGTCGGTGAGCGGCGCAAGGCGCGTGCGGGCCCTGCGCGCCGCGGTTCGTTGACGCTTGCGCAGCTCGCGGGCATGCTCAGAGCGCGCCTCGATCAACTCGCGTTGGTCGGCCTCGCTGAGCGTGTCCTGCCCGGCCGCGGTGCAGATCCACTCGTCGCGCCAGTAGACCTCGACGCTGCGCTGGTCGTGTGGTGCGAAAGCGATCTGGGCTTCCTCGCCGACGAGCTCGCACAGCTCGGGCGAGGTGAACCATCGGTTCTGATGGCGCACCCCGAAGCGCCTGATCTGCACCGTCTTTCGCGCCGCGAGCAGCGCCCGTGCGTCCGCGGCGCTGATCGTCCGCATCGGCGTCGGATCCGCCGTGAACACGCCGAGCGGGGTACGCCGGCCCAGCGCCGAATGCTCGCGCTCGTTGTATTCGCGCACCCAGGCCGCGAAGCGGCCGACGAAGTCGACTAGCGTGAGCGGCTCGCCGGCGTCTTGGAGGCGGCCGTTCGCCGCGCGGCGCCCACCGGTGTAGCACGGCAACCCGCACAGCAGCGTGTTCACGAGCGTCAGGTGCAGCCGCTCGATCTTGCCCTTCTCATGCGGCGCATACGCCGTGGCCAGCGAGAAGTCGATATCGAGCGCGAGTGCCGCGTCACGGACGGCGTGGGCGCAGAACTCGAGGCCATGATCGATTCGCAACCGCTCCGGGATCCCCGCCAACGGGCCGCCGAGTGGATCCGGGAGCATCGCCTCCCGGAGTGCAGCGAGAACCTCGGCGCTGGACGGTCGCAGCGAGATCGCCCAGCCCATGATCGCTCGCGAACAGGCGTCCAAGAAGATCGTCGACCATGGCCGCGCCGGCCGCCGCCCGGGCGCCGCGATCAGAAGTACATCGAGCTGCTTGTGATCGCCCTGCCAGACCTCGTTGCGATGACCGGCCTCCCACTGCACATACAGTCCGTGCGCGCGCAACCCCGGCTCGCCCAGGCGTGCGGCGGCGCGCTCGGCCGGGCGCAGCTCGCGCACGAACGCCCGCTGCAGCGAGCGCAACGAGATAGCTGGCGACCCGGCGGCCGCGAGCTCCCGCCAGACGGCCGCGGCGTTCGCGTGCCAGCGCACGTAAGCTGCGTAGAGCTCGTCGTCGATCACGCACGGCGCGGCGACCCGGCCGCCGGGCGGTCCTGAGGTCAGCCAGCGGCGCACCGAACGCGGGGAGCAGCCCAGCTCGTCGGCAGCCGTCATGACCACGGCGGCCGCCAGCGCTCCGTCGCGCTCGAGAACCAGTCGCAGCCGCCCCAGAACCTGCTCGCGCGCGCGAGCCGCCCGAACGCGCTGATCATGAAGCTGCGTGGCCGGCAACGGCACCTCCATGCTGGAAGCTACGGCACCCGCGCTACCGAGATCGCCGAGAACCCGCTACCAGCGCAGAAATCTCTGCCGGGCGAATCTGCTTGTCACGCAAGCCCGCCTTGCTACCGTTCGCATGACTTAGACTATGTGACGGCTTGCGTGACGCTGTTCGTCGGTCGGGACACCGAGCGCGGTGCAGTCACGTAATCGAACGTATACGTGACAAGGAGGAGGATCGCGTGCTGGTCGGCTACATGCGGGTCTCGAAAGCAGACGGGTCGCAAACCGTCGAGCTGCAACGCGACGCGCTGCTCGCCGCCGGCGTCGACGCCGCTCACCTCTACGACGACCACGCCTCCGGGCGCAGCGATGACCGCCCCGGCCTTACGTCCTGCCTCAAGGCGCTTCGTGACGGCGACACCCTGGTCGTGTGGAAGCTTGACCGGCTCGGGCGCAACCTGCACCACCTCGTCAACGCCGTCCACGACCTGACCGCCCGCGGCGTCGGTCTGAAGGTCCTTACCGGGCAGGGCGCAGCGATCGACACGACGACGCCGGCCGGGAAGCTGATCTTCGGGATCTTTGCTGCGCTTGCCGAGTTCGAGCGCGAGCTCATCTCTGAGCGCACGAACGCCGGGCTAGCTTCAGCCCGCGCGCGAGGCCGCAAAGGCGGACGGCCATACAAGATGACGGCCGCAAAGCTACGGCTGGCCACCGCCTCCATGGGGCGACCCGACACCAAGATCAGCGAGCTCTGCACCGAGCTCGGCGTCACGCGCCAAACCCTCTACCGACACGTGTCCCCGACCGGCGAGCTCCGACCCGACGGGCGCAAGCTTCTCGCCGCCTCCGGGCCCAAACCACCGCGACAGCCCACCTGATCGGTTCGCTGGAAGGGAGAGAGGGAACCCGTCCCATCTCGTTCGTCGCAAGGACTTCCCAAGCGGGCCGGGGTCTATAGAGAGTTCGTGCGGAAAACCGGGACACGGACTCGACGACGGCGCAGCGCGCTACCGGATTGCGTGGAAAGGGGCACTGCGGATAGAAGAAGCGTTGGCGAGGCATCGGCGGGCGGGCCCGTCAGCGGTTCCTCGCTCGTACCGATTGCCCCGGCGCCACTCCTCGTGCGTCGACGTGGCATGACGTGTACAGCGTCATATGGCCGTGAGCAACGCGGCCGAGCCTCCGACCAGGACTGCGCCACCGGCCAGAAGCGCGAGTGAGCGTTTGAGCGGGCCAGAACGTGAGGTCACCGCGCTCGCGACAAAACACCCGAATCCGGCGAGACCCATGATCGCGATCGCGATCGCGCCAGGTGCGCCGGCGCCCTCGCTTCTCTGAAGGCTCGCGCCGAGCACGAGCAGAAGCGCCCAAGGGGCGGCGACGAGCGTGGC
>JBBSQG010000257.1:0-5073 GCA_038258125.1 Solirubrobacterales bacterium | reverse complement strand
GGCGCGCCCGACCTCGCGCCGCAGCGCGCCGTCGGGGGCGAACACCTGCACCACGCTGGAGGACTGGTCGGCGATGTAGACCAAGCCGTCGGGCCCGATCGCGACCGACTGCGGGAAGCGCAGGACGCCGCCCGCGCGCTGGCCGATCTGCGACGACGCCGCGTAGGGACAGGCCGGGCTGGCGCCGGGGCAGGCGGTCTGGGCCGGCGCGCTCGCCGGAACGGCGAGGGCACCGAGCGCGAGCGTGCAGCCGGCGAGCCCCCGGAGACGGCGGTGGGTGCGGCGGGTCATCGTCGCTTCAACCACGGCGGCCGACGATAGTCGCGCCCTGCGGCGGACGCGGATGATCGATCACCGCGTTGCGACGAGCGATCATCGCTGCATGCACGACGAACGTGCGGGGGCTGCCCAGCGAGGTGCTGCTGGACCCCGACAGCGACCCTGTGCCGCATTCGCAACGCGCGAGATGCGGGCGGCCGCTTTGGCGCGCTCGACATCACGCGAAGCACAAGTGCTCGCAGTTGCCACAGAAGACGAGACCCTCGAGCCTCCACCCCCACCACCGGCACAGACCGCTGGCGCTGCCGTGGCGTTTGCCATTGCGGCCGTAGCGCTCGCATGCAGATCAGCGGCCGGGCAGCGTCCCGGCCGCCGCGACGCTCAACCGATCGAGGTCTCGTCTCCAACGTTGAGGCCGTCGCCCGTAGCCGGCCGGCGCATCCCAGTCGGGTCTTCATGGCATTCACCGCAGAACGTGGTTGCAGGAACGCGTGCGCCCTGCCGCGCCGGCCGTGCCGTCGCGACCGCGCGCCAGGGTGCCGCGGTTGCGGCGCAATTGGACCTATCGTTGCCCTCTGACGACCGACGTCAAGCGCGCGGAGCGGCCCGAGGCCGCCGGGCCGGCGAGTTCGCCCGACGCGTCGCCCGCACCGCCGCCGGCCGGCATCGTGCGGTCGCCGCGGGTCCTGCTGATCGCCGGGGTCTCCGTCGCGACGGGCGTCATCCACGCCAAGGCGCTGATCGACCACGCCAGCCACTACTGGCTGTTCGGCGTGTTCTTCGGCGCCCTGACGTACATCCAGGTGCTCTGGGGCGTGCAGCTGTACCGCCGCCCCGACGACCGGCGCCTGTTCGGGCCGATCGCCGTCATGAGCCTCGGGGTCGTCGCGATCTGGCTGCTGTCGCGCACCGTGGGAATCCCGATCGGACCATGGGCGAGCGAAGCGGAGCCGGTCGGCATGGCCGACTTTGCGGCGTCGGTCAACGAGCTCGTGCTCGCCGCGTTGATCTTCGCGATACTGCGCCCGGACCGTCGCTTCGCTGCCCGCCTGGCCTGGTTGGACAAGGACAACTGCGTGCGGGTCGGTTCGATGCTGTGTGCGCTGAGCCTCATGGCGCTGCTCATGGGCTCGCATTCGCACGTCAACTGACCAGAAACCGGTGCGTAATCTCGGTGGGGGTCCCGAGCATCCCGCAGGGTCCCAACCGCCGGGTTCAACTGGATATGCTCGACGCCGTGACCGACATGCTCGAACGGATTCGCAAGCAGCTTGACCAACGGCTCACCGCGCTGGGTCCGAGCGTCAAGGAGTACGAGCGCCTGCTGGGCGCCGCCGATGCTCTCGCGGGCATCGCCCCGGCCGCCACGGCGCGCTCGACGAGTGCGGGGGCGGCCGCCCCAACCCCGGCGCCGCGCCGCCGCCGCGCGCCAGCCGCAAAGCGGGCGCGGGCGGCCAAGCCGCGTGCCGGCACACGCGCAAAGCCGGGCCAGACGCAGCAGCGCGTCATCGAGGTCGTGCGCGCCGAGCCGGGCATCACGAGCGCCGCGGTCGCCCGCGCGGTCGGCATCTCCGCGAACGCCGCCGCGGCCACGATCTCGCGGCTCGTCAAGCAGGGTCGTGTGCGCCGGCGGGAGACCGGCGGCTACAACGCGGCCGAGCCGGCCATGAACGCGACCGCCGGCCCCGCCGCGCCGGCCGCCGAGTCGCCTGCCCCCGACCTGGCCACCGCCGATCTGCCGGCGCCGTCCCCGGAGGAGCCCGCCTCCGAACCAGGCCCCGCCGGCCCGGTCGACGTCGCCGAGCCCGCCGAAGACAGCACCGCGACCGCGTCGGGCCCGGCGGCGGACGACCCCGACGATCCGGCGTAGGCCCCGCCGCCGCGACGCGCGGGGCCCTCAGCCGCGCCGGCGCCACGCCCGGAGGCGATGCGCCACGCGTGGGATGCGCCGCTCGCGCAGCGCCGCCCGTGCGGCGGCGTGCCCGTTGACGCCGTGAACCGCTCCGCCCGGGAACGTCGAGGCGCCGCCGATGAACAGGCCGCCCAGCGGCGTCGCGTAAGGGTTCAGTGACGGCAGCGGGCGGAAGATGAGCTGATCCATGGCGTAGCTGCCGTGGCCGACGTCGCCGCCCGGCAGGCTCGGGTTGCGCGCCTCCAGGTCGCCGGGCGACATGATCCGGCGCGCCAGCACGCAGTCGCGGAAGCCGGGCGCGAAGCGCTCGATCTGCAGCTCGACGGCGTCGGCGAACGGCGCGCGCTCACGCGCCCAGTCCACCCCCGCCGGGGTGTGGGTGTAGGCCCACGCGGTGTGCTTGCCGGCCGGCGCGCGCGTCGGGTCGGCGATCGACTGCTGGCCGGAGAGCAGGAAGGGCTGGTCGGGCAGGCGGCCGCTTGAGACCTGGTGCAGCGCGCTGCGCAGCTCCGGGACCGTGCCGCCGACGTGGACCGTGCCGGCGCGGCGGGCGTCCTCGTTCTCCCACGGGATGGGCGCGTCCAGTGCCCAGTCGAACTTCATCGTCTGCGGTCCATAGCGGAAGCGCAGCGCACGGCGCGTGTAGGCGTCGCCCAGCGCGTCGCCGGCGAGCGCGACGAGGCCATGCGGCGGCGTCGTCGCGATCACCGTGCGCGCCGCGAGCTTCTCGCCGTCCGCCAGCTCGACGCCGATCACCCGCCCGCCGCGAGCGAGCACGCGCGCGGCCGGTGCGCTCGTGCGCGTCTCGCCGCCGAGCTCGTGCAGCAGGCGCGCCAGCGCGCCGGTGATCGCGCCCGCGCCGCCTTCCGGGCTCGGCCAGCCGACCGCGTGGCCGAGGACGTTCAGCCAGACGCCCGCGATCGCGCTGCCGGCTCCGTCCAGCGGTGCGTCGCCGTGCAGCGAGGAGCCGTACAACCAGGCCGCGCCGTCGCCGCGCAGGACCTCGCCGGCGAGCGCCTCGGCCGACATGAGCAGCAGGCGGACGAGCTCCAGCGTGCCTTCGAGCTTGAGCGCCGGCAGCAGCTTGGCGCCGGCGGTGGGCGGGAACCCGGCCAGCATCGTCGCGCGCACCGCCTCGAAGTGCTGCAGGTACGGGGACACGAACGCCTGCCAGCGCTGCCCGTCGCCGGCGCCGAGCGCGTCGAGCGAGCGCACCGTGTGCTCGAGATCCTGCGCGAGCGCGGCGCTGCGGCCGCCCGGCAGGGGGTGGGCCATCGCGATCTCGGGCTGGATCCAGCGCAGGCCGTGGCGTTCGAGGTCCAGCGAGGCGAAGACCGGCGACGCGATGGCGGCGGGGTGGACCGCGGAGAAGACATCGTGCTTGAAGCCAGGCAGCGTCAGCTCGGCGGTCTGCGCGGCGCCGCCGAGCGTCGCAGTCGCCTCGACGCAGAGCACCGAGCGACCCGCCCGCGCCAGCGTCACGGCCGCCGTCAGCCCGTTGGGCCCGGCACCGATCACGATCGCGTCGTAGCGCGCCTCGCTCACGGCGACATCGTCCGCCGGGCGATCTGCTGCAGCATGCTCGACTCCGGCCGCTCGTCACCCCAGAACGCCTGCTGCGCCTTGCGGCCGGCCGAGCGGTAGGCCTGCTCGAGCGTGACCGGCATATCGTCCCAGGTGCCCGCCGCGCGCAGGAACGCCTGGCCGTCGAGCTCATAGACGAGCAGCCGGTTGCGCCCGCGCCCCATGAAGTGGCCCTCGTGCGTGTCGAGGCAGATCGCGGCCAGCGGCGTGCAGCCCGGCGGGTAGGCCGGCGGCTGGTTACGCCCGTAGCGCACCATGAGCTCGCTCAGCCGCGTGGCGTAGTGCTCAAGCTCGCCGGCGTGCTCGTCGCGCGTGAAGCAGCGCGTGATGGTGACGTAGCCGCGCAGGATCGCCGGCGTGCGCGGCGTCAGCGCGCTGATGACCTCGATCTCGAACGTCTGGCCGGCCAGGCCGCCGCTGCGCACGGCCGTGAAGCGCCCGAGGTCGCTGGCGTACTCCGGCCATGTCTCGGGCCGCACGAGCGCGGCGAGCGTGCGCTGGGCGGAGGCGATCGGGACCGGGTCGTAGGTGTGCCAGACCTGCTCGTCGCGCGGGCGCACCGGCGGCGTCGGCTCGCCCAGCTTGGCGTGGCGCAGGCGGTACTCCGGCTTGTAGGCATCGCGCTCGGCGAGCGACTCGAAGGCGATCCCGTGCGCGCGGCGCGCGGCATCGCGGTAGGCCTCCCCGAACCACGGGCCGATCAGGCGCGCCGCGCCGGTCAGCAGCTGCTCGCGGTCCAGGGTGCCGCGCGGCGTGTGCGCGCAGTCGAGGATCCGCTCGCGAAAGAACGCGCGGTGGAAGGCGAGCACGTCGGGGGCATGCAGCCGGCGGGTATGCCCGAGCTGGTGCCAGCGTGTCGTGAGGATCGCGAACGCCAGGCGCAGGTCCTCGACGTCGCGCAGCTCGGGCAGGCGCGCGTAGTAGGCGGCGTTGAGGAAGTCCGTGACCCAGCCGACGGCGTCGGGGGCGCTGATCGAGGTGCCGCTCATACGGGCCAGGTAGGCGGGCGGCGAGCGCCAGGCGCGTCGCGCGGCGGCTGCTCCGGCGAGAACGCCGAGTGTGGTGGTTGCGCCCCGCGTCGCCTGCCTGAGGTCCATGCGGCTGAGGCTACTCCGGGCGCGATGGGCGGGCGGGGTCGTGCGACCGGCGGCTCGCGGGCACGCAGTCGCACCGGCCCTCCGCGGACCCCGGCGGTAGCGTTGTCCGCCCGATGGCCGATCGCTTCGAGTCCTATCTCAACAGGGCCGCCGAGCTCGGGCGCGACGGCGACTTCGCCGGCGCCGAGGGCTTCGAGCGGC
>JBBSQG010000256.1:0-5082 GCA_038258125.1 Solirubrobacterales bacterium | reverse complement strand
TCGTGATCGTGGCGATCTCCGCGGCGCGGACCTGGACCCCCGTGCTCGATCCCTGGATCCCGCTCGCCGCGCCGCTGCTCGGCGCCGTCATCGGCCTCGTCTCGGGCACCTATCCGGCGATCCGCGCGGCCCGCATGGAGCCCGTCGACGCCCTCCGAGCGGGCACGTGATCGGCCGGCACCGCCTGCGCCCGCTGGCTGCGCTGCTGCTGTCCGCTGCGCTGGTCGGCGGCTGCGGCTCCGACGGCGCCGGCGACGCCACGACGGCAACCGCGCCCGCAACCGCTCAGGGCGGCAGCGTCGAGGACCAGCTCGGCTTCACGCGCGAGGGCGTGGCGGCGGCGCAGGCAACGGTCGAGAACGCGATCGCCGCCTGCATGAAGGCCGAGGGATTCGAGTACGTGCCGAGCGATCCGGTGGCCGTGCAGGCCGCGCTGACCGGCAAGCCGAACATGAGCGACGAGGAGTTCGAGCGCACGTTCGGCCACGGCATCGCCACGCTGCACGGCCGCGGCTCGTCGCAGAGCGACCCCAACGCCCGCATCCGCGCCCAGCTCGGCCCTGCCGACCGGCGCGCCTACGAACGCACGCTCAACGGAGACCGGTCGGAGCAGACGTTCGCCGTCGCGGTCGACAACGGCGACTTCAGCCAGCTCGCCGGCTGCACGAAGCAGGCGACCGAGGCGGCGTTCGGCGGCACGCGGCTGCTGACGACGCTGCAGCGCAAGCTCGACGAGCTCGACGAGTCGATCGTCAACGACCAGCGCGTCGTGAAGGCCAACGCGCAGTGGGTCACGTGCATGCGCGAGGCGACCGGCGAGCAGTTCGAGGACTCCGAGGCGGTCGAGGACGACATCCGCCGGCGCCTGGAGGCGATCGTCGGGGAGGTACCGGCGCCCGGGCAGGTCGCGCCGGAGGGCTCCTACGACAAGGCGGCCCTGGCCGCGCTGCAGCGCCGCGAGGTCGAGCTGACGCGCGACGACCTCGCGTGCGAGAAGCGGTTCATCGCCGCGGTCGAGGACAAGGTGCGCGACGAGAAGGAGACGCGCTTCCGCGACGAGAACGCCGAGCTGCTGCGCCAGGTGCGGCCGCTGGGATCGTGACGTTCAGCGCCGGCAGGACGAGGGCTTCGGGCGCCGCCGCGGGGCCGGCACGCGGTGCTGGGCGGCGCGCAGCGGCAGCGCACTCTCGTGCGTGACCGGGCAGCGCCGGGCGGTGCGCGGCCAGGCGCGCAGCTGCGCGCGCAAGCCGCTGTGGCGTGACGCCGGGGCCTGGGGAACCGGACCGCGCCGCCGCTCGAGCACGAGCATCGTGGCGAGCAGGACGACGGCGTAGCCACCGACTGCGTACATGAACACCGTGAAGGTCATCGCCGTACTCCTCCTTTCCGAACGCGACGCGCGGGTTGTATCGACCGCTTCTGAGAGCAGCGTGAGGATGCCCCTCACGCTTACGGACAAAACGGCGAGTCCGGCGAGCGACTACGACGCAGGCGCGGACACCGTCGTCGGGGCCGGCTGGGGCGGCGCGTCGACGGCGGCGCGGCGTGTCTCGCGCCGCGGCTTGGCGAAGCGCAGGTACAGCGACGGGATGATGAACAGGTTCAGCAGCGTCGAGGTCACGAGGCCGCCGAGGATGACGATCGCCATCGGGTGCTCGATCTCGTGGCCCGGGATGCTGCCGGCGTAGGCCAGCGGCACGATCGCCAGGCCGGTCGCCAGCGCCGTCATGAGGATCGGCGCCAGACGCTCCTTGGCTCCGCGCAGGACGAGCTCGGGACCGAAGCCGATGCCCTCCTCGCGTTCGAGGTGCTGGAAGGGGCTGATCAGGAGGATCCCGTTGCGCGCGGCGATGCCGAACACCGTCAGGAAGCCGACGAGCGAGCCGAGCGACAGGATGCCGTTGCCGACGAGCTTGACGGCGAGGACGCCGCCGACGAGCGAGATCGGCAGCAGCAGGAAGGCGAGCGCAGCGAGGCGCATGCTGCCGAACGCGGCCTGCAGCAGCAGCAGGATCGCGACGGCCGCCGCGAGTCCGAAGATCGCCAGCCGGCTCTGCGCCGTGGCGAGCTCGGATGCCTCGCCGACGATCTCGGCGTGGTAGCCGATCGGGAACGCGAAGCCATCCATGCGGTCCTCGACCTCGTCGACGGCGGCGCCGAGGTCGGCGTCTTCGGCGACGTTTGCCTCGACGTGGATCGTCCGCGATTGGCGCTCGCGCAGGATCGCGTTCGGGCTCGGGCCGATCGCGACGTCCGCGACCTGGGAGAGCTTGATCTTGCCGCCGCCGGGGACGTCGATCGGCAGGTTCTTGACGTCGTCGAAGCTGTCGCGCGCCGATGCCTTGGACCAGACGTGGACGTCGAAGGCCTTGCCGCCGGTGAAGATGTCCGAGACCTCCTCGCCGCCGATCAGCGCCGATGACTGGCGCCGGATGTCGCCCGGCTTGAGCCCGTACCGGCGGGCCTTCTCGAGGTCGAGCTCGACGTTGATCTGGGGTATCTCCTTCTGCAGGCTGGCGGTGGTCTCGACGAGCCCGGGCGTGTCGGAGATCTTCTTGACGACGTTGTCGGCGAGCTCGGCGAGGGTCTTTGGGTCGGGCCCGAAGACGCGCACGACGATCGCGCCGCTCGTGCCGGTCAGGACCTCCTTGACGCGCTCGCGCAGGTAGGTCTGCACGTCGCGCTGCATGCCCGGATAGCCGTCGACCGTGCGCGCGACGGCCGCGAGCGTCTTGTCATAGTCGACGTCCCTGTCGATCGAGATCCAGTTCTCGCCGAAGTACACGCCGTAGACCTCGTCGCTGAGCAGCGCCTGGCCGATGTGCGAGCCGCAGTTGCGCACGCCGGGGATCTTCTGCAGGTCCCGGCAGGCCGCGACCGAGATGCGGTACTCCTGCTTGACGTTCGTCGACGGCTCGGTGAGCCAGTGCATCAGGAAGTCGCGCTCCTTGAAGCTCGGCAGCAGCTGCGAGCCGAGCGAGGGATAGATCGCCAGGCCGACGATCGTCGCCGAGAGCGCGAAGGCGATCGCCGGGCTCGGCCGGCGCAGGATGACGGCGAGCACCGCGCCGTAGCCGCGCTTGAGCACGCGCAGCAGCGGCGCCTCGCCGGTGCGCATGCCGCGCGAGAGCAGGAGCAGGCACAGCGCCGGGGTGACCGTCAACGCGACCACCATCGACACGAGCACCGCGAGCGCGTAGGCGAGCACGAGCGGCTCGAAGAACGAGCCCGACAGCCCGGTCAAGAACAGCACCGGGATGATCGCGACGACGTTGATGATCGTCGCGTACGTGATCGCCGTGCGGACCTCGACGGAGGCCTCGAGCACGATCCGGAACGTGGAGGTGGTGCTGCCGTCCGCGCGTGCCTGGCGCAATCGCCGGACGATGTTCTCGACGTCGATGATCGCGTCGTCGACCACCACCCCGATCGCGACCACCAACCCGGCGAGGACCATGACGTTGATGGTCGTGTCGCGCACGTCGAGCACGAGCACGGCGGCGAGCAGCGAGAGCGGGATCGCGATCAGGCTGATGAACGCGGTGCGCAGCTCGAACAGGAACGCCATGATGATCACGATCACGAGCAGAACGCCGATCAGCAGGGCGCGGCTGAGGTTGTCGATCGACTGCTCGATGAACGTCGCCGGGCGGAAGATCTCGGCGTCGACGTCGATGCCCGGCAGGCCGGCCTGCAGCTGCGTCATCGCGCTGTCGACGCCCTGGGTCACCTCGACGGTGTTCGCGCCGCGGTACTTCTGGACGATCAGCAGCAGGCCCGGCCCGCCGTTGACCACAGCCTCGCCCCACAGCGCCTGGTGATCTTGGACGACGTCGGCGATGTCGGACATGCGCAGCACGCGATCGCCGCGCGTGGCGACCGGAACCTTCGCGAGGTCCTCGGGACCCTTGATCGGCTGGACGTTCTCGATGTTCAGCCGCCGGTTGCCGTACTCGACGAAGCCGCCCTGGCCGACGGTGAAGCTCTTGGCGTACTGCAGCACGCCGGCGTCCAGCGCCTCCGAGCCGGCCTGCATGACGCGGTCGATCGAGATCCCGTAGCGGGCGAGCTTGGCGGGGTCGACCTGGATGTGGCGCTGCTTGAGCCGCTCGCCGTAGATGTCGACCGACGAGACGCCGGGCACGCGCATGAGGCGCTGGCGGATCGTCCAATAGGAGATCGCCGACAGCTCGGTGAGGTCGAGCTCGTCCGAGCTGAGGCCGATCTTCATGATCCGGCTCGTCGCCGACGCGGCGGGCATCATCCACGGCGGGCTGGCCCACGTCGGGATGTTCGGCAGCACCTGGGCGACGCGCTCCTGCACGAGCTGGCGCGCCTTCGTCTCGTCGGTGCCCTTCTCGAAGATCAGGCGGATCGAGGACAGCTGCGAGACGGACTTCGAGCGCAGCTCCTTCAGGCCCGGGATGCCCTGCAGGACCTGCTCGATCGGGACCGTCACGAGCTCCTCGACCTCGGCCGAGGAGTTGCCCAGCGCGATCGTCTGGATCTCGACCTGGGGCGGTGCGAACTCGGGGAAGACATCGACCTTCGCGCCGGGAATCGAGACGGCGCCGAACACCATCAGGCCGGCCGCCACGAAGATCACGAGCCAGCGATAGCGCAGGCTGCGCGAGACGATCCAGCGCATCAGGCCTGCCCGCCGCCGCGGATCGCGGCCATCAGTACGCCCCGTACTCCAGCTCGGCGCCGTGCACCTGCGGCGCGCCGGTGGTCACGACGCGCGTCCCGACGGCGGGCCCCGCGCGCAGCAGGACGCGATCGCCGGCGACGCGGTCGACCTCGATCTGCGCACGCTGGAACTTCAGGCCGCTCGGGTTCGCATAGACGAACGCGCTGCCGTCCTTCTCGTAGAGCAGCGCCGCGTAGGGGATGAACGTCCCGCCGCCGCTGCGGCGGCCGACCCGGCGCGTCGCAAGGTCGATGCGGTCGGCGCCCTCGCGCGTCAGCGTGACCGAGACGAGCCCGTCCTGCGCACCCTTCACCGGCGTGATGGACGCGGGGCTGTAGTGCTCCGTGTCGGCGGTCTTGACCTCCTTGCACGCGGCCAGCGACGCGGCCGTC
>JBBSQG010000255.1:0-5084 GCA_038258125.1 Solirubrobacterales bacterium | reverse complement strand
GCGCCCGCCTCCGCCGAGCTGATCGCCGCGTCGACGAGCGCGTGCAGGCCGGTTGTGCGCAGCATCTCGTGCAGCGAGACATCCCAGTTGGAGACGACGACCAGCCGGTGACCCGCGGCGCGCAGCGCGCGCAGCGCGTCGGGCACCTCGGCGTAGACGGCGAAGCGCAGCGCCGCCAGCAGCGCGTCGCGCAGCTCGTCGGGCGCGACGGCGAGCAGGGCCTCGCCGGCGCCGGCCCGCTGCAGCCCGCTGCGCAGAACCTCGGTGCAGCGCGCCCGCAGCCGCGCCAGCGAGGCGCCGTCGACGGCGCTGTCGTGGTGGGCACGGTAGTAGGCGATCTCCTCGCCCAGCGCCGCGCCCGCCTGCGCCGCGTCGACCGTGACGCCGCGCGCTCGCAGCTGCTCGACGAGCCGCCCGACCGGATCGTCGAGCGCGACGAGCGTGCCCAGCGCGTCGAGCGTGACTACGCGACCCAGTGCCACGTCGCGAAGATCCCCGTGTAGACGGCCAGCCCGGCCGCGAACGCCGCCAGCACGAGTCGCTCGCGTGCGGCACGGCCGGTCATCCAGAGCGCCAGCCAGATCGCCAGCGGAAACAGCACCGCGACAAACCGCGGCAGCGACATCAGCGGCTGCGGTCCGACCGGGTAGGAGAGCGGCAGCGCCAGCGCTGCCACGACGTAGGCGCCGTAGGCGGCCGGCAGCCGGCGCAGCACGCCGGCCACGGCGACGAGCGCGAGCCCCAGCCAGACGAACAGCTCGATGTTGTGGCGCGCGACGAGGAACGGATCCCCGCCGGCGGCCTTGAAGTAGACCGGCTCGCGCGCCCCCGACAGCAGCTGGCGAGCACCGTCGAACGCCGCCACGAGCCCGTCCCAGGCGCCGGCGAACGGCCCCGCGAACGAGCGAAACCACACCTCCTGGGCGTGAAAGGGCGCGAATGCGTCGTGCCCGCCGAGCGCGAGGAAGGCGCAGTAGGCGACGAGCCCGAGCGGCACGAGCGCCAGCCACAGCATGTCGGCGCGCAGCGGGCGGCAGGCGCGCCGACTCGGCCGCGCGACATCCCACACATAGATCATCGCCAGCGGCACGAGCAGTAGGACGCCCGCGCTGCGCGTCGCGGCCGCCAGCGCGCCGAGGGCGCCCGCCCAGGCCCAGCGCTCACGCCGCGCGGCGTAGACCGCACCCACCGAGAGCGCCAAGAACAGCGACTCGCTGTAGACCGCTGAGAAGAAGAACGCCATCGGAAACAGCGCCGTCACAAGGACCGCGTTGCGCGCGACGGCCCGATCGTGGTCGAGCGCCACGAGCCGGTGCAGGAGCACGAGCGCGACACCGAGCAGGGCCGTCGACAGCAGCGCCCCGCCGATCAGCGACGACCCCAGCGGCACGCCGGCGAGCCGCACGAGCAGCGGGTAGAGGGGAAAGAACGCCTCGCGCGCTCCGCCGTCGTAGCCGCCGTCGGCGATCGCCAGAAACCAGACCGAGTCCCAGCGTCCGAGCGGTGCCGCGAGAGCGTCGCCGGTGGTGCCAAACGGCGTCGTCACGCCGGCGGGGTCGAAGTCCGCCGCGCGCTCGGAGAGCCCGAACAGCACGACGGCGGCGATCGCGGCGGCCCACACGAGCAGGCGCGAGATCCACAGCGCGTGCCAGGCGTCGGTCAGCGCCTCGTCAGCGGCCACGCGGGCGCGGGCGGGCATGGTGCGCGGCAGCATCGGTCTCATCTTGGCAAGCGTCGTGCAGCGGCAGGAGGCGGCGACCGGCGAGGCGAGAACGGTCTCCTACTAGAATTCCCCGATCGCGCGGCCAGCCTCCCCCGGCCGGCGCGACCACCAATCCGATGTCCGCTCGCCGCGAACGCCAGCGTCGACTGCGCCGCCGAGGCGGAGCCGCACGCGTCATCATCATCACGGTCTCCGTGCTCGTCGCCGGCTGCATCATCGCTGCGCTGAGCGCCGTCGGCTACGTCGTCGGGATCGCGAACTCCGCGCCCGACCTGAAAACGCTCAAGCCGCAGGACCCCGGCCGCTACTCGCGCGTTTTCGCGGCCGACAACAAGACCGAGCTCGGCAAGATCTCCAACGACGTCCTGCGCGATCCGATCGCGAGCTCGGACATGCCCAAGAACGTCCGCAACGCGACGGTGGCGATCGAAGACCAGCGCTTCTATGAGCACAAGGGCGTCGACTTCGAGGGCATCGTCCGCGCGGCGATCAAGAACGTCAACTCGGGCAAGGCGATCCAGGGCGGCTCGACGCTGTCGATGCAGCTCATCCGCACGCTCTACACGGGCAACCGCGAGAAGTCGCTCAAGCGCAAGGTGCGCGAGGCCAAGCTCGCCGAGGAGCTGGAGAACGTCCACCCCGGCAAGAAGGGCAAGGAGTGGATCCTCACCAAGTACCTCAACTCCGTGCCCTACGGGACCAACAACGGCAAGCAGGCGATCGGAATCGCCGCCGCGGCGCGCGCGTACTTCAACAAGCCCGCCTCGCGCCTGACGCTCGCCGAGGCCGCCCTGCTCGCCGGCCTGCCCCAGGCGCCGAGCCAGTACAACCCGTTCCGCGCTCCCACCGTCGCGATCACGCGCCGCAACGAGGTGCTGCAGAAGATGGAGGACCTCGGCTACATCAGCACCAAGGAAGCGGCGCAGGCTCGCCAGCAGCCGCTGGAGCTGCAGAAGAACTCGTTCTTCCAGAACAAGCGCGAGAGCTTCTTCTTTGACTACGTGACCGACGAGCTCGTCAAGCGCTATGGCCAGAAGGACGTGCGCAGCGGCGGCCTGCGGATCCGCACCACGATCGACCTTGGTCTGCAGCAGAAGGCGCGCAAGGCGATCTCCAACAGCCTGAGCTTCGACGGCGCGCCGTCGTCGGCGATCGTCAGCATCGACCCGAGCAACGGCTTCATCCGCGCGATGGCCTCCTCGGCGAAGTACGCGAAGTCGCAGTTCAACCTCGCCGCCGACGGCAAGCGCCAGCCCGGCTCGGCGTTCAAGATCATGGCGCTGGTGACGGCCGTCAAGGAGGGCATCAACCCGGCCTCTGCGAGCTATCCCTCTGCTCCCCTCACGCTGCCCGACGGCACGCGGATCACCTGTTACGGCGGCAAGTGCGCGGGCGGCACGAAGAACCTCATCCGCGGCACGCTGAGCTCCGACAACGGCGTCTACATCCGCCTCGCGCTCGACCTCGGCCCGAAGAAGATCGCCCAGACCGCCAAGGCTCTGGGGATCACGTCCAAGCTGCAGGGGTATCCGTCCGAGACGCTCGGCGGGCTGCGCAACTGCTGCTCGCCGCTGGAGATGGCCAACGCCTACGCGACGATCGTCGACGGCGGCTGGCGCAACACGCCCAAGGCGATCACCGAGGTGAAGTTTCCCGACGGCGAGGTCGACGACCTCTCCAAGCCCAGCCGCGTGAAGGTCTTCGACTCCGCGGCGATGTACGAGGTCGTGAAGATCCTCGAGATGAACATCAGCGCGCCCGGTACCGGCGGGCGCGCGAAGACCGGCTGCCCGGTCGGCGGCAAGACCGGCACGACCGACGACAACGCCGATGCCTGGTTCGTCGGCTTCTCACCGGAGCTCGCCACCTCGACGTGGGTCGGCTTCCCGAAGGGCCGGATCTCGATGGGCCCGCTCTTCCATGGCGCCAACGTCGACGGCGGCACCTTCCCGGCCCAGATCTGGGGCCAGTACATGAAGGCCGCCGCGGGCAAGTTCTGCGGCAAGTTCAAGGCGCCCAAGGAGAAGTTCAAGACGAAGGCGTTCAAGAGCAAGAACCAACAGGGTCAGCAAACTCAGCAGGCCCCCGTCGCCACCCAGGCCGAGCTCGAGGCCAAGCAGCGCGAGCTCGACGCGGCGCTCGCCAGGGAGAAGGCCCGCCAGCAGTCGATCAAGCCGGGCGCCGGCGGCGCGCCGGCGGGAACGGGTGGCCAGGGCTATCCGCCCGGCGCCTATGCCCCCGACAACAAGCCGCCGCCACCGCCGGCCCAGCCCCAGGCGCCCGAGCCGCAGGCGACTCCGAACGCCCCTGGCGGAGCCGCTCCGCCGTAGTACCCCCGCCACAAGTTCCGCGGTTTCTCCCGGCCCCCGATCCGTGCCTGACGGCCGTCGGCGCCGGGCGGGCCCGAATCACCGGCACGAAGGCGGGTCACCATCGACCGTCACATCACGGCCGGGCATCCGGGAGAACTCCACGGAACCTACGGGCGGGAAGCACTTAGCGCAGCCGCATAAAGGGCCGTCGCCCGGTGCGCTACCGTAGCCGCGCAGATGGCCAAAGAGGAAAAGGTCGAGTTCGAGGGCGAAGTCGTGGAGGCGCTGCCCAACGCGATGTTCCGCGTCAAGCTCGACAACGATCACATGGTGCTCGGGCACGTCGCCGGCAAGATGCGCCGTTTCCGCATCCGCATCCTCCCGGGCGACCGGGTTCGCGTCGAGCTGTCGCCATACGATCTCGACCGCGCGCGCATCGTCTACCGCCACCGCTGACCTACGAGCTCGACCTCATCGCCGCCCTGCGGGAGCGCTTCGCGCCACCGCCGGAGCGCGTGCTTGTCGGCAGCGGTGACGACGCCGCCGTCGTCCGCGCACGGGCGCTGTCGGTCACGTCGACCGACGCGATGGTCGACGGTGTGCACTTCCGCCTTGGCACCACGGCGAGCGCGGCCGACGCGGGCCATCGCGCGCTGGCGGGCGCCCTGTCGGACCTCGCGGCGATGGGCGCCGATCCGGGCGAGGCCTACGTCGTGCTCGGGCTGCCGGAGGGCTTCGCACACGACGACGCGATCGCGCTGGCCGACGCTATGGCCGCCCTCGCGCAGCGCTGCGATGTCGCGCTCGTCGGCGGCGACATCACCTCCGCACCGGTGCTGACGCTCGCGGTCACCGTCGTCGGCTGGGCCGACGAGATCGCCCAGCTCGTCCGGCGCGCGGGGGCGCAGCCGGGCGACCTGATCGGCGTCACCGGCACGCTCGGCGCATCGGGCGCGGGCCTGGCGATCCTCGACGGGGACGCGACCGGGCCCGCCGCCCTCGCCGAGCGCCACCGCCGTCCCGAGCCGCGCCTGGCCGCCGGGCGCGCG
>JBBSQG010000254.1:0-5092 GCA_038258125.1 Solirubrobacterales bacterium | reverse complement strand
GACGCCGAAGAGCTGCTCCAGGGCGGCACGGATCTGCCCCTTGGTGGCGTCTGGACGGACCTCGAATACGTACTCCTGGCGATCCTGCCACGCGGCGGAGCTCTTCTCGGTGATCATCGGGCGCACCACGATGTCATGAAGATTGGCCATTACTTGGTCTCCTTCGGCGTGCGGGTCCGCGGCTTCGCGGCCTTCTTGGCTTCCGTGCGCGTCGCGGCCTTTGCGGTCTTGGCCTTGGCGGTCTTGGCCTTCGCCGTCTTCGGCTTCGCGGCCTTCGTCGCCTTGGCGGGCTTCTCCGCGTCTTCGTCAGAATCGGCACCCAGGGCGCCGCTCTCGATCACGAGTACATCGGCATGCAGGATGTCGTAGGCCGTTGCCTCGGCGAACGGCAGCACGTTGACGTGCGGCACGTTGCGCGCGCTGAGATGGACCGCCGACTTGCCACCATCAGTCAGGATCAGCGTCTTGCGGCCACCCAACGAGAGCTCGCCCAGGAGGCCCAGCAGCGTCGCCGTCTTCGGGGCGTCGAACGTGAAGGTATCGATCACGTGCACCATCCCCTCACGCGCCCGCGCGTTGAGCGCCGAGCGGCGGGCGAGCTGGCGAACCTTCTTCGGGATGTCGAGGCGGTAATCCCGCGGCGACGGTCCGAACGCGATGCCACCGCCACGCCAGTGCGGCGCACGGTTGGAACCCTGCCGCGCGCGACCAGTTCCCTTCTGCTTCCACGGCTTGCGACCACCACCCGACACTTCCGCGCGGGTCTTCACCTTGTGGGTGCCCTGACGCTGGTTGGCGAGGTAGGTCTTCACTGCCTGATGCAGCACGTCCTCGTTGACCGTGCCATCGAAGAGCTCACCCGGAAGGGCGAACGCCTCGGCGCGCTTGGCGCCCTTGGCTGAATAGAACGGGGCCTCAATCATGGCGGCTCTTTCCTCCCTGCTTGGCCACGGTGACGATCCCGTTCTTCGAGCCCGGCACTGCGCCGCGCACGAACAGGAGGTTCCGCTCGCTGTCCACCCGGACAATCATCAGGCCGAGTTCGGTATGCCGCGCAGCACCGTAATGCCCCGGCATCTTCTTGCCCTTGATCACGCGCGACGGATCGGTGCCCGGCGAGATCGAGCCTGGACGGCGATGGCGCGTGTTGCCGTGCGACCCGGGGCCGCCGGCGAATCCGTGCCGCTTCACGACACCTTGGAAACCGCGACCCTTGGTGGTCCCGGTCACCTTGACCATGTCGCCCTCGACGAACTGCTCAACCGTGAGGAGGCTGCCGGCGGTGAGGTCATCCCCGTTGATCGGGAAAGTCCGCACGACCTGGGGCGCCTTGTCGAAGCCTGCCACCTTCGCATGGCCGAGCTCGGCACGGGTCGCGCGACCGGCGCGCTTCTCGCCCCATCCGAGCTGCGCACGTGCATCGCGCACCTGGAGGACCTGGCACGGTCCGGCCTCGATGACGGTGACAGGAACGGCAGTGCCGTCCTCGTTGAACACCCGGGTCATCCCGAGCTTGCGTCCGATGATTCCTGTGGCCATGGCTATTCGACCTTGATCTCGACGTCCACGCCAGCCGGAAGATCCAGCTTGGTCAGCGCGTCCATCGTCTGGGGCCGTGAGTCATGAATGTCGAGCAGGCGCTTGTGCGTCCGCAGCTCGAACTGTTCACGGCTCTTCTTGTCGACGTGCGGTGACCGCAGCACCGTCCACCGCTCCATTTTCACCGGAAGCGGGATCGGGCCCGACACCTGCGCGCCGGTCTTTTCCGCCGTGCGTACGATATCCGCCGCGGCCTGGTCAAGCACCACGTGGTCGAACGCCTTCAGGCGGATCCGGATCTTACCTGCCATGGAAACTCCTCTTGCTTACGCATCATGGTGCGGAATGTCCGCATCACTGTCGCTTCCCGAAGTGCGACACCTGAGTAACACCGATCCGTCGCCGGATCGGTGTTTACTTCAGGATCTTCGTCACCACGCCGGCACCGACCGTCCGGCCGCCCTCGCGGATCGCGAACCGGATCCCCTCGTCCATCGCCACCGGGATGATCAGTTCGATCGTCATCTGGATGTTGTCGCCCGGCATCACCATCTCCACCCCGGCCGGCAACTCCACCGCACCCGTCACGTCCGTCGTCCGGAAGTAGAACTGCGGGCGGTACCCCTTGAAGAACGGCGTGTGCCGCCCCCCCTCTTCCTTCCGCAGCACATACACCTCGGCCTCGAACGTCGTATGCGGCTTGACGCTGTTCGGCTTCGCCAGCACCATCCCGCGCTCGATCGACTCCTTCTCGATCCCCCGCAGCAACAGCCCGACGTTGTCCCCCGCCGTCCCCTCGTCCAGCAGCTTGCGGAACATCTCGACGCCCGTCACCACGGCCTTCTTCTCGGCATTGAAGCCCACCAACTGGACTTCCTCGCCCACCTTGATGATCCCGCGCTCGATCCGGCCCGTCGCCACCGTCCCCCGCCCCGTGATCGAGAACACGTCCTCGACCGGCATCAGGAACGGCTTGTCCGTCACCCGCTCCGGGATCGGGATGTACGTGTCGAGGGCGTCGTACAGCTCCTCGATCTTCGCCACCCACGCCGGATCGCCCTCGATCGCCTTCGTCGCGCTCCCGCGAATCACCGGCGCGTCGTCGCCGTCAAACTTGTACTGCGTCAACAGCTCGCGCACTTCCAGCTCGACCAGGTCCAGCAGCTCCTCGTCGTCCACCAGGTCGCACTTGTTCAGGAACACCACCACCTTCGGCACGTTCACCTGGCGCGCCAACAGGATGTGCTCCCGCGTCTGCGGCATCGGGCCGTCCACTGCCGACACCACGAGGATCGCGCCGTCCATCTGCGCCGCCCCCGTGATCATGTTCTTCACATAGTCGGCGTGCCCCGGACAGTCGACGTGCGCGTTGTGCCGATTCGCCGTCTCGTACTCGACGTGCGACGTCGCGATCGTCATGATCTTCGTCGAGTCGCGACGCCCCTGCGACTCCGACGCCTTCGCGACTTCGTCGTACGCGATGTACTTCGTCCCAAAGCCCTTGTCGGCCGAGACCTTCGTCAGCGCTGCCGTCGTCGTCGTCTTGCCGTGGTCCACGTGGCCGATCGTGCCCACGTTCACATGCGGCTTCGACCGATCAAATTTCGCCTTCGCCATGAGTCACATCCTCAGCTATTCGTCGAGTTCCAGTTCGTTGATGGACGATGGACGATCGATCGCCGCATGCCCACCCTTCAACCCTTCAACCCTTCAACCCATCTACGCCTTCTTGCCCGCCGCCTTCGTGATGATCGCTTCCTGCACCGCCTTCGGGACTTCCTCGTAGTGGAGGAACTCCATCGAGTACACCGCGCGGCCCTGGGTCGCGCTGCGGAGCGTTGTTGAGTAGCCGAACATCTCTGACAGCGGCACCTGCGCAGCGACGACCTGTGACTCGCCGCGCTGGTTCATCCCGCCGATCTTGCCGCGCCGTGACGAGAGATCGCCGATGACCGTGCCGAGGAAGTCCTCGGGCACCACCACCTCGACCTTCATGACCGGCTCAAGGATCACGGGGCCAGCCTGTCGCGCAGCTTCCTTGATCGCCATCGATCCCGCGATCTTGAACGCCATCTCGCTCGAGTCGACATCGTGGTACGACCCGTAAACCAGTTGTGCCTTGACGTCGACCATCGGGTAGCCGGCGAGAATCCCGCCTTCGAGCGCTTCGCGCATGCCCGCTTCGGCCGGCTTGATGAACTCGCGCGGCACCACGCCACCAACGATCTTGTCCTCGAAAACGAAGCCCTTGCCCTGCTCGCCCGGCTCGATGTTGATGACCACGTGTCCGTACTGCCCCTTGCCGCCCGACTGGCGCACGAACTTGCCCTCGACGTTCTGCACGGCCTTCGTGATCGTCTCGCGGAACGCGACCTGCGGACGACCGACGTTGGCCTCGACCTTGAACTCGCGGCGCATCCGGTCGACGAGGATCTCGAGGTGCAGCTCGCCCATGCCGGCGATGATCGTCTGGCTGGTCTCGGGGTCGGTGCGCACCCGAAACGTCGGATCTTCTTCGGCCAGCTTCTGCATCGCAATCACGAGCTTGTCCTGGTCAGCCTTCGACTTCGGCTCGATCGCCACGTCGATCACCGGGTCGGGGAACTTCATCGACTCCAGGATGATCGGGTGATCGGCGTCGCACAGCGTATCGCCTGTGCGGGTCTCCTTGAGGCCGATCGCGGCGCCGATGTCACCGGCCAGCACTTCGTCGATCTCTTCACGCTTGTTCGCGTGCATCTGCAACAGGCGGGCGGTGCGCTCCCGCTTGTCCTTCGTCGCATTGTAGACGTAGCTGCCGGCATCGAGCTTTCCCGAGTACACCCGGAAGAACGTCAAGCGGCCCACGAAGGGGTCAGTCGCAATCTTGAACGCAAGCGCCGAGAACGGCGCGTCGTCGCGCGGCGGCCGAGTGATCCGTGTTGCATCGTCGTCGGGCGCGTGCCCATCGATAGGCGGCACATCGAGCGGGCTCGGCAGGTAGTCGATCACGCAGTCGAGCAGCGCCTGGACGCCCTTGTTCTTGAACGAAGCGCCGCAGAGAACCGGGACGAACGCCATCGCGATCGTCGCCTTGCGAATCGCTGAATGGATCTCGTCAACCGTGAGCTCCTCGCCACCGAGGTACTTCTCCATCAGCACGTCGTCATGCTCGACGGCGGCCTCGATCGCGGCGTGCCGCGCCTCGTTGACAGCGTCGAGATACTCGGGCGGGCAGTCGACGACCTGGAAGTTACGGCCCATCGTCGAGTCGTCGAAGATGAACTGGCGGCGCGTGATCACGTCGATGTGCCCGGTGAATGTATCGCCCGATCCGACCGGGAGCTGCAGTGCGAAGGCACGGCGACTAAGGCGGTCCTTGATCATGGCCAGGCAGCGATCGAAGTTGGCACCAACGCGGTCCATCTTGTTGGCGAAGATCATCCGTGGTACGCCGTACCGGTCGGCCTGCTTCCACACGGTCTCGGTCTGCGGCTCAACACCGGCGACGGAGTCGAGGAGCGCCACGCAACCATCCAGCACGCGGAGCGAGGGCTCGACCTCGACGGTGAAG
>JBBSQG010000253.1:0-5107 GCA_038258125.1 Solirubrobacterales bacterium | reverse complement strand
GTCGCGCCCCTGCACGCGGCCATCCGGGAAAATTATTTCGCGGCCGAGGGAATCGAGATCGACACCGCCACCACGGTCGGTGGCGCCACCGGATTGCCGGGGCTGGTGGCGGGACAGTTCCGCGTGGTGTTCTCCAATGTCGTGTCGATCATGTTGGGCGCGCGCGAGGGGCTCGGCGCGGCAGGGGCATCATGAGCGTGAGCGCGCTTTTTGGGGGGATGGCGATCACGCTTTTTGAGGTTTCCCGTTCCCGTTCCCGTACACCCCTAAGGGGTTCGGGATCGGGAATCGGGAATCAGCGCGAGATCGCGTAGCCAGATGGATCCCTGCGGATGCGGCCGGTAGCGACGAGACCAGCGAGGGCCGCGGTCAGCGTCGCGTTCCTGGTGCGACAGAGTTTCCGGAGCGCGGCGGCGGTCAGCGGCGCAGCCGCTGCCGCCAGCTGCGCCTCGATCTTCTGCTGGAGCGTGGGGGTCGGCGGCGGCGCGGCGACATCGGATGCCGTGTCCGGGGCCGGGCGGCGGTCGACCGTCGAGAGTGCGACGGCGTCGCCGTCGATCGCGAGCTGCAAGGAGACGGCGCTGATCGCCGCCGCCGCGCGGTGCTCTACGGACAGCGTGAGCTTGTCGCCATGGCGGCGGAGGTACAGGTTCGAATCGCCCCAGGCATGAAATTCACTGGACCCGCGGAGCGCCTGACCACCTCGCATCTTCGCGCCGCCCTTGCGCGCGTGGTGGACAAGCGCGACCGCGAGGTGATAGCGGCGCTGGAGCTCGCGCAGGTACGCGAGCAGCGGCGCGACGTCGCCCGAGAGGTTCTCGTCGATGCGGTGAAGTCTCACGAAAGGATCCAAGATGAGGAGCTTGGGCGCGAGCGCGGCGATGGTTTCGGCGAGCGCGTCGCGGTCGCGCTCGACATCGAGCCGCACCGAGGGTGCGGTGATCACGTGGATGTCGAGGTCGGCGAGGTCGAGGCCAGCGGTGGCGGCGATGCCGGCGAGTCGCTGCCGGACGACGTGCAGTGCATCCTCGGCGGCGAAGAGCAGCACGCGACCAGTCTGCGTCGGCACGAAGCGGCGGAGGCACGGCACGCCGCCGGCGACGGACACCGCCATGTCGAGCGCGAGAAACGACTTGCAGCACTTCGGCTCGCCGCCGACGATGCCGACCGCTTCGTCGCCCCACAGCTCGTCGATGAGCCACCGGCGCTCCAGCGGCCGCTCGGCGAGTTGATGAGCCGGCACCGTCGGGAGATTCATCGCCGCTTGCTCGAAGACGACGCTGGCTTCTTCGCCGGTTCGGTCGCGGTCGTTGGCGTGTACGTGTCGAAGAAGAGCTTCTCGTCGAGCTGCTTGACCTCGCGCTCGGCGCCGTTGGAGAGCAGGTCGCCAGCCATCGTCATCAGCGTGCGGTAGTTGCCGGCGGCGTGCTCGCACAAGGTCGTCACGAGCTCGGTGGTCATCAGCTTGGTCGCGCCCGCCTTGGTCATGCAGTTCCGCAGGCACTGCTCGAGCTCGTCGGGCGTCGCGCGATCGAGGTTGAGCCTCACACGCATCCGGCTCGCCAGCGGCAAGAGGTCGTCGCCGCGAAATTTCTCGACGATGCGCTGGTCGCCGGCGAGGATGGTGGTCAGCAGCATGTGCGAGTCGAGCCGCGAGCTCGACAGGTGGCGCATCTCGGTGAGCACCTTCGTCGTCATGTCCTGCGCCTCGTCGACGACGAGCACCGGGCGTGCGAGAGAGGCATCGATGTGGCCTTGCCAGCGCTCGCGCAGGACCTTCGCGCCCGCCCATCGATTGTGCGGCGAGAGCTGCACGCCGAAGAGGTCGCCGAGCTCGCGGTAGAAGTCCGACACGTTGGTGTGCGGTTGGGACATCACACCGATCTTGATCTCGCGGATCGCACCCAGGCGCTCGACGAGCAGGCGTAGCGCGACCGACTTGCCGATGCCGGGCGTGCCGGTGACGAGCGCGAAGCCACCCTCGCGCGCGAGGTTCTCGACGCGCCAGCAGAAGCTCTCGATCCGCGGCCCGATGATCAGTGCCTCGGTCGGCACGTCGGGCGAAAACGGATTCCACTTGAGGCCAAATAGCGACAGCAGCTTCTTGCTCACGACGCACCTCCGTCGTCGCTCGCCGCGTCGGTGGCCTGCGTCTCGCCGAGGGTCGCGCCGTCGGTGCTCGTGGTCGTGCGTTCGTCCTTGGGCAGATAGGCGGGTGGCAGTCCCGTCTCGGCCTGCGCGGCGACGAGCTTCGCGAGCAGCGGTGGGAGCTCCGGCGACGGCACCACAGCGATCGTGGTCGTGAGCGGCTCGAGCGTGCGCCGCATCCCGTCGGCGTTTGCCGCCTTGTCGAGCGGATAGAGCCGACACAGCACTGCGCCCGTTCGCTCGTCGACGAGGTGCACCCAGCTGAGGTCCCAGCTCGCGCAGCGCAGCGTCACGTGGTCGAGGTGGCGATAGCGCGAGGGCAGCTCGAAGCGCTGGCCTTCGAGGCTGATCGTCCCGTCGCTCTTGCGCTGCGTGCGGCGCTCTTGCGCGCAAAACGCCTGGCGGAGCGCCTCGCTGTTCGGACCCGGGCGCCCGACGTCCTTGCCGTCGAGGAAACGCCGCAGCGGCGTCGTGCCGATCTCGGAGTGGTGCTTGCGGTTGTACTCGTGCTCGACCCACGCCTGCGTGATCTCGTTGAGCCGAGCGAGCGTGAGGTCGGCGACGTTCTCGAGCATCGCGACCAGCCTCCCTTCGAGTTGGCCCCAAAAACTTTCCTGCTTCGCATTTTGATACGGCGAGTGCGGCAGCGTGAGCTCGTGGACGATGCCGAGCCGAGCCAGGCCCTGCTTCGTCTCGTCGGCGGTCATCGCCTTGCCGTTGTCGGTCATCAGCGAGCGCGGCAGCCCCCGCTTGTGGATTGCCTGCTGGAGACCGTGGACCAAGTTCTCGGCGTTCTCCGCGAAGTACCACTGCAGGTGGCATGCGAGCCGCGAGTAGTCGTCGACGATTCCGAGCACGATCGGCGTCACGTACTCGCCGCGCGCGACCAGCACCTTCTTCTTGCCGTGGTGGAAGTCGAGGTGCCACAGCCCGTTGACGTACTCGTTCTCGTAGCTGCGCACCTCGAGCTCGTCGAGCCGTCGCTCGGCCCGCCGCTTTCCCTCGGTGGGCTCCCCGCCGATCCTTTTGCGCTTCGTCAGCCCGACCGACTTCATGTAGCGCCGCACCGTCGCGTACGTCGGCACCTTGCCGAGCGTGGGCTCGGCCTCCGCCCACGCCACGAGGTTGTCGTGGTGCAGCTGGTAGCTCCAGCTCCGGTGCGCCGCATACTGCGCGTGGATCGCCGCCTTGAGCGCCTCGGAGATCGCGGTCTGCCGCCCCGTGTCCTTGCGGGGCTTCTTGCGCAGCCGCCCGACCGGATCGGTCGGCGCGTGCTTGGCCTCGTAGTACCAGTGCTGGATCGTCTTGAGCCCGAAGCGCGTCGGCTCGTTCGTGACCGGGTGTCGCCACTGCTTCGCGGCGAGCTGCTCGAGCTCGGCTTGTAGGTCACCACGCTGCGGCGGGGCCGCGAGCAAATGGCCCACCACCGAGAAGCGCAGGTTCGCCCATCGTTCGTGTGTCGTTGGTTCGTGTGTTCTGATTTTCATGGTGCGCCGTCTATCGCGTGCGCGCGTTCGGCGCGTCTCGCTCGGCGATTCACCCTCCTCTGCGGGTTGGCTTCTTCGTCGGAAATTCCCTCACCAACGTCGATCCGGGATGTAGTCGGCCGGCGTCGATAGCGGCGTCACGAAGCGCAGCAGCGCGGCGAGTTGCTGGAGCTCGTCACCTCCGAATCGTTCGAGCAGCGACCGTGGTGCTTCGCCGTTGACCGGCGGCGAGAACGCCGCCTTCGCCGCCTTCCAGAATGTGCTCTCCACGAATGCCTCCCTCCACCACATCCGCCACCGCTCCAGCGTCTGCCGGCTCACGCCGAATTCCTCGCGCAGCCGGCGCGTTCGCCACGGCGCCGGTCCTTGCTGCATCGCCGTCGCGAGCACGACGATCATGCCGAGGTAGATCCGACGCCCGAGGTATCGCGACGACGGCGGGGTGTGACGCTTTCGGCACCCCTTGACCGCGCACGAGTAGCTGAACCGCCAGTTGTAGTCATCGGGCAGTTCGATCGTCCGCGGCACCCGCGGCTTGCGGGGAAAATGATCTTGGTCGAGCCGGCCGCCGCAGATCTGGCACCGCCCCCGCCTCATCTTGGCCGCCAAGTCCTCGTCGAACTTGAGAAGCAACGTCAGCAGCAACTTGTACAGCCTGGAATCTCGAAGCAGCTTGTGGCACAGGGGAGGCCTCCTTTCACTTTCCGGTGAACGGAGAGGAACTCCCTCGGGGGCTTGAATGGTCAAGTTCTTCGAGGGAGCTTCCGCTATTCCCCTCGACGATCGTGTTCAGGACGCGCCAGCTACGCCTCGGCGTTCTTGTTCATGCTCAGGGAGCGCGGCCGCTACGACGTGACGCTGCTCCAGGAGCGCTTCGCGGCGTGGAGCCCGTCCGCCGAGGATTTCGCGACCAAGCTGCGGCTGCGTAAACGCACGCCCGGACCCGAGCTCGATCACATCCTCGGACTCCAGGTCACGTGGTCCACCGACGACGTCGTGAAGGCGCTCGAGCACGCGACCGCGTATGGCGCCTTCGACGCGCGCGCCGTCGAGAGGATCCTCGAAGCACGCTTCAAGCCTCGGCGCCTGGCCGAGCAAATCGCCGACATCACGCGCGGGCAGATCCGCGACGCGATGAAGGAGCACCCGGTCGAACAGCGGGCGCTCTCGAGCTACGAGACGCTGCGCACGGGTGACGGTTTCCTGCAACGCGAGGAGAACACCCGTGACAACCCGCCCGCCGACGAAGACGACGCCCGATGAGCTGCTGAAAGTCCTCGACGACGGCCTCGCCGCCCTCGGCCTCGGCGAGATGCGCCGCGCGCTCGACGAGACCGTGGCCGAACCCGCCTGCGACCACACCCCCCTCGCCTGGCTCGTGCGGCACGTCGAGCCACACCTCCGCCGCCGAGTCGAGAATCGCGCCGAGCGCCGGATCCACGACGCGAGCTTGCCGGTCCGCAAGACCTTCG
>JBBSQG010000252.1:0-5111 GCA_038258125.1 Solirubrobacterales bacterium | reverse complement strand
TCGCCGCAGCCGGCGACGAGGAGCGATCCGACGATGAGCAGAAGCCATGCGTGCCTCACGCGGTGATCATCGCGCGTAATCATCGCGCGCGTCTGACCGCTCCGAAGCGGGGACGCAAGACACTCCTCGACGAACACCGAGTGCGCGCGCCGGCGCCGCCTCCACGCCATCCGCTGCCCCGGCGGGTCGCTGCAGACTGCTGCTATCGCGTGATCTGGAGCGTCCGCCGGACACCTCGACCAGTGCTGCTCTGGACGAACTGCAGTACTTGGCATCATGGGAGCGTGCCCAAGACACGAATCGACGAAGCCGACGGACTGACGGTCGCCGACGTCATCCACGCGAAGTTCACCGCGCTGCCGGCCAGTGCCACGATCGGCGACGTGCGCGACTGGTTCGCCGCCAGCCCCAGCCGCCGCCAGGCGTTCATCGCCGACGACGGCCGTTACGCCGGCTCGCTGACGCTCGCCGACGTCACCGACGCACCCGATCCGAGCCGCCCGGCGGTCGACGTGGCCCAGGACGGGCCGACGGTCTCGCCCGAATCGCCGGCCGCCACCGGTCGCGATCTCGCGTTGCTGACCGAGGCGCGCCGCGTGCCGGTCGTCGACGCCGCCGGCCAGCTGCTCGGCGTCGTCGCGGTCACCGGCGACCTGCAGTGCTTCTGCGGGACCGACTCCTCCTAGCAGACGTCAGGTCTGCGCGGGCTCGGGCGGGTTGAGCTCGCGCGTCTTGCGCGCCGCGATCGTCGCCGGATGGTCGTGGCCGAGCAGCCGCTCGCTCTCCTCCACGACGCGCTCCTGCAGGGCGGCGCCGTCGGCGGTCCGGCCACTGCTGCGGTAGGCGGAGGCGAGCGCGGCGCGCGCGCGCAGCGTGTCGACGTGGTCGGCGCCGTTGATGCGCTCGGTCTCCTCGACGACGCGCTCCTCGGCGGCGATCGCCTCGTCGACGAGGTCGGCGTTCCAGCAGGCCGAGGCGAGGTTCGCGCGGGCGTCGAGCGTGTCGATGTCGTCGTCTTCGAGCACCCGCTCGCGATCGGCGACGACATGGCGCTGGATCTCGACGGCCTCCGCCTTGCGGCCCGCCGAGGAGTAGGAGAAGGCGAGGTTCGAGCGGGCGGTCAGCGTCGCCAGGTGATCGGGGCCGAGCAGCCGCTCGGCATCGGCGAGCACCGCTTCCTCGATCTCGATCGCCGCGTCGGTGCGACCCGCCGTCCAGTAGGAGGAGGCGAGGTTGGCGCGCGCCGTGAGCGCCTCGGGGTGCTCCTCGCCCAGCACGTGGTTGGAGTCGGGGACGAGCTGCTCCTCGATCTCGATCGCCTCGTCAAGCCGGCCCGCCTGCCAGAGGAACATCGCGATGTCCGCCCGCGCGCGCAGCGCGGTCGGATCGTCGGCGCCGCGCTGCTCGATCGTCTTGTCGAGCACGCGCCGCAGCCGCGCGAGCTCCGCCTCGGCTTCGTCGTCGGCCTTGGCGATGACCTCCTTGGCGTCCTGCGGGTCGGGCAGGTCGGCATCCTCGTCGCCGCCGAAAATGGGCTGCTTGACGGTCCGGCCCGTGCGCTCGGGGCGCACCGACCAGTCGGCCAGCTGCGTTCCCTCGTGACTGACGGGCTGCGCCGCCTTGGCCTCGACGGGCGGCTCGGGAACGCCCGGCGCCTCGATGTTCGGCGCCGCGTCGGCCGGCGGGATCGCAGGGGTCGTCGCGGACTCGGGGCGCGCCGGACCCCCCTCCCGGCTGATGACTCGGCTCTTGCTCTTCTTGCCCTTGGCCATGTCGGCTCCTCCTCGCGAGCGAAACTCCTCGCGGGAAAATCTAGCGACGTGAACGCCCGCCTCGCGGGCACTGGCGCGTCGGCGGTCGGCCGGCCGGTCTAGACGGCGAGCAGCTCGCGCGCTTCGTCCTCGGCTGCGGCGAACTCGCAGCAGAGGTCCATCAGCGGGCCGTTGAGTGCGCGCAGCCGCGCGATGCGGTCGCGCTCCTCGGGCGGCTGGTAGCTGTCGCCGTCACGATCGGTGACGTAGGCGCCGGCGATCTGGCACAGCAGCCGCGCCTGGTCGCGCATGAGGGTCAGGGTCGCGTCGGGACCGAGCTCACGCTTGACCGAGAGGAGGTCGTCGAGCGTCATCAGCGCGCGCAATTCGAGGACGACATCGGCCTGCTCGATTCCCTGGCGGCCGATCTGCTGGCGCTGCCAGGCGAGCGCGTCGGCCAGGGCGGCGTTGTCCTCGCGGTCGACGACGGCGTCGCACACGACACTGCGCTCGCCCGGTGCGATCCGGTAGCTGCGATCCATGAATGCGCTCATACCCATAAGCGCATCATCGGCACGTGGTCCCATGAACGTTATGTACGTCGGTCCGACATTCAGCGGATGACTATCGCCCCCGGGTCCAGGGCTCATGAGACGGCCGGCACGGTCGCGCAGACACGCGAGACGTCGGCGGCGAACGCGTCGACCTCGTCGGTGGTCGTGTCCCAGGCGCACATCAGCCGCACCTCGCCGGTCGCCGGATCCCAGGTGTAGAAGGACCAGTCGCGCTGCAGGCGCTCGGTCGCCGCCACCGGCAGCAGGGCGAAGACGCCGTTGGCCTGCACGGGCTGCGTCAGCCGCACGCCCGGCACCGCCAGCAGCGCGTCACCGAGCCGGGTGGCCATCGCGTTGGCGTGTGACGCGCTGCGCAGCCAGAGGTCGCCCTCCAGCAGGGCGATGAACTGGGCGGCGAGAAAGCGCCCCTTGGAGGCGAGCTGGAGCGTCTGCTTGCGCAGGTAGGGCAGTCCGTCGGCGAGCGCGGCATCGCCGAAGACGACCGCCTCGCCGAACAGCGCGCCGTTCTTCGTGGCTCCGAAGGAGACCGCGTCGACGCCGACGTCGGTCGTGAGCTCGCGCAGCGAGACCTCCAGCCCGGCCGCGGCGTTGGCCAGCCGCGCGCCGTCGACGTGCAGCAGCAGGCCGCGCTCGTGGGCGAAATGGGCCAAGGCGTGCAGCTCGTAGGGGCTGTATCGGGTTCCCAGCTCCGTGGACTGCGTGACGCTCACGACGCGCGGCTGGACGGCGTGCTGGTCGCCGACGCGCCGCAGCTGCCACTCGACGTGCTCGGGCGTGAGCTTGGCGTCGTGCGTCGTGACCGCCTGCAGCTTGACGCCAGCGATCCGCTCCGGCGCGCCGCCCTCGTCGACGTTGATGTGCGCCTGGGCGTGGCAGATGACCGACTCCCACGGTCGGCACAGCGCGCGCAGGCACAGCACGTTGGCGCCGCCGCCGTTGAAGACGAGCTGCGCGACGGTGTCCGCGCCGAAGTGCTCGCGCAGCAGCTCGAGTGCGCGCTGGGTCCACGGATCGTCGCCGTAGGCCTTGGCGTGGCCGTCGTTGGCCTCGGCGATGGCCGCGAGCACCTCCGGGTGCGCGCCGGCATGGTTGTCTGAGGCAAAGCCCTTCATCGTGTTCCAGCCTACGAAGTCAGGAGGCGTCGCAGGCCTGCTGCGGGGTGAGCGCGAGATCGCGGCTGACGAGATCGCGGATGTCGCAGCTGACGAGTTGGGCGCCGGCGGCTCGCGCACCCGCTGCATAGGCCGCGTCGTAGACCGACAACCCGTGGCGTTCGGCGATCTCGGTCGCCTCGGCGGCCAGCGCGTCGTCGACGCGGACGAGGCCGCCGTCTTCTGACAGCGCCGTGATGACGCCGCGCAGCCGGACGGCGGCGCCGGGATCGCGCCAGGCCCTGATCGCGACGTTGCTCACCTCGTAGTAGGCGAGATCGAGCGTCGCGACCGGTTCGTCACCGATCAGCAGCTGCAGCGCAGCGTCGTGCTGCTCGTCGTCGGCGTCCTCCGCGGACAGCAGCACGCTCGCGTCGGCAAACCAGATCGTCATGCCGGCGGGCGCTCGCGCTTGAGGTCATCGACGCCGCGGCCACCGTGCCGGCCCGGCTCGCGCATGATCTCCTCCACCCGCCGTGCCCGTGCCTCCCCGCGCTTGCGCAGACCCTCGTCGACGTAGTGGCGCAGCAGGCCGCTGCGCGTCGTCCCACGCCGCGCCGCCTCGGCATCGAGCGAGCCGAGCAGCTCGTCGGGCAGCGACACCATGACCTTCGCCATGGCGCGAGTATACCCGGTATATCTCTAGGCGATCGCCTGGGAGGGACTGCGCGGCGCGGTAGTGTCGCGCCGTGGGGACGGGCGCTTCGGGGGAGGCACTGCGACAGGGATTGCGGTCGCGCGAGCTGCGGCTGTACGTCGCTGCCTGCACCGCGACGTCGCTCGCGCTGTGGGCGTTCACCGTCGTGCTCGCGATCGCGGCGTACAAGGCCGGGGGTACGAGCGCGGTCACGCTGGCGGTGATCGCCCGCGTCCTGCCCGGCGCGCTGGCCGGGCCCGTCACCGCGCTGCTCGCCGATCGGGGCTCGCGCCGGGCGATCCTGCTCGCGCTGACGGGCGGCGCGACAGCGACGCTCGCCGCGCTCGCGCTCGCCAGCACGTTCGACGCCCCTCTGGCCGTGCTGCTTGGGCTCGCGGCGGTCTTCTCGATCCTCGCCAGCGGCCAGCAGCCCGCCCAGGCCGCGCTGCTGCCGGGGCTCGCCGGCAACCCGCGCGAGCTGGCGGTCGCCAACAGCCTGCGCCAGGGGTTCGGCAACGCCGGCTACTGCATCGGTGCGCTGGCGGGCGGCGCGGCCGCCGCATCGCTGTCGGTCGCCGCGGGCTTCGGACTGGCGCTCGTGGCATCCGTGGCGGCGCTGCTCGCCCTGGCGCAGATGCCTGCCGACCCGCGGCCGGCCCATCGCGCCCCGCGTAGCGGCGTGAGCGTCGCCCGCGAGATGCTGCTGGGCGCCAGCGAGCTCCGCGTCACCCCCGCCCTGCGCGAGGCGGCGGGCCTGCTCGCGGCGATCGCCTTTGTCTACGGCATCCTCGACGTGCTCATCGTCGTCGTCGCGATCGAGCTCGTCGGCCTCGGCGCGAGCGGCGTCGGCGTGCTGAACTCGGCCTGGGGCGCCGGCGGGTTGATCGGAGCCTTCGCGGCCCTCGCGCTGCTCGGCCGCGGGCGCTTCTCGGCGGCGATGGACGCAGGTGCCGCCTGCATCGCCGTCCCGCTCGCCGTGCTCGCCGCCGCCGCTGAG
>JBBSQG010000251.1:0-5114 GCA_038258125.1 Solirubrobacterales bacterium | reverse complement strand
CTGGGCGAGCGCCTCGACGCCGGCGTCGGCATAGATGTCGAGCAGCAGCCCGATCTCGACCGCGTAGCCGGTGCAGAACGGCATCCGCTCCAGCAGCTCGCGGCGGGCGGCGATCTCGCCGGCCAGCGGCTGGCGGACGGTGGCCAGCTCCGGGTAGAAGGCGGCCAGCAGCGGGCGGGCGGTGAGCTCGGTGACGCGCCCGCCGTCGGCCGGCTTGACGTCCGCGCCGTTCTTGAACGGGCGGCGGTAGAAGCCCTTGACGAACTGCACGCCCGGCGTGCAGACGAGCGGGCCGAGCAGCCCGCAGGCGAAGTGGGCGCCGAAGTCCTCGCTGTCGGCGTCGACGAAGCAGACGAGCTCGCCGGTCAGGACGCTCAGCGCGCGCCACATCGCGTCGCCCTTGCCGAGCACCGGACCCAGGTCGGGCAGCAGCTCGGCGGGGCGCACGACGTCGGCGCCGAGCCGGCGGGCGATCGCGCCGGTGGTGTCGCGCGAGTCGTCGTCGAGCACGAGCACCTGGTCGATGACGCCGGCCTCGCGCAGCGCGACGAGCGGGCTCACGACAGCGGCGATCGTCGCCGCCTCCTCGCGCGCGGGCACGCATACGGAGATCGATTCGCTGCGCTGCGCGCGCAGACGATCGGCCGGAAAGTCCGCGTGGTGGAAGCTGGGCACGCGCAAGGCGCTCGTACTATGGCAGCGGAGTCTCCGTCGCTCCCCAAACTCATCCATGCCGGTGGTCGCTCGACGCACGGACGCGCGCCTCTGCCGGGATGCGACTGGCGTCAGGCCCTCCGGTCACCCCACGAGCGTTCAGTCGCGGCCGACGGTGCGCACCGAGGCGCGTCGGATGGCGGGGGGGGCGAATTCTGGTCGCCGCAGCCCTTAACAGGGCATGACTCCCTCAGGCCCCGACACGCTCGACGCGTTCGTCCAGCAGCTCGTCGAGACGAGCTTCACGCTGATCACGATCGTGGACACGATGGTCCGCTTCCGCGAACGCGGCTCCTCGTCAGCCGACGCCCCACCGATCCCCGAGGTGCTGCGCGACGTCCTCGCCTCCGCGTTCACACCGTTGTCCAAGCCTCCCGGCGACGAAGGGCTGGCCGCTGCCACCCGGGTGCTCGGCGACGCGACCGAGCTGATGTGCAGCGACATCTACATCGTCGACCCGAGCCGCATGCCCCGTCGTGATCGGCACACGAGAACGCGCGGCGCACACTGATCACGGCCCGCCGACCGGTCGCTCAGGGTCGGCCGGATATGCGAAAGCGCCGCCGGGTCGCGCTGGGACGGGACGGCATGGCGCTCTTCACAAGGATGCCCGCCACCCCGAGGCAGCGGGCCTACGTTGTGAAGGGCCCCGGACCTCTCCGAGATCACATCTTCCGACCAGTGGGCGCAACTCGGCGCGTCGTTCGCGCCACCAGCTGCACCGGAGCAGTGCGCGGCCGATCCCGAGGCCCTCCTGCTGTTCACCCTGCACCTCGGGCGCCGCGCACCGCGACTGTTCGACGAGACACTCGACTGGCTCGCGCGCAACGAGTCGCTCACAAGCACCCACCGGCTACGCAGCCTGGCCACAGGCAAGACCGATCGCGCGCTCATCAAAGCGTCACTGGAGTGGACCGCCGCACCGCGAAGGCGCGCGAAAGATCAGCCCGCCGAAATGCTCAAGGCGGACTTGCTCGAGCCGCTCTTCGCTGCGCTCGACGTGCCCAAGGTCCGACGCGACCCCCACTTCGCGCGACACGGCTGGACGCGTCCCGTTCTGTTCTGCGCCCGTCGGGAAAGTCGCGGCCGCCGCCGCTGTACGCGCCGATCGCGTTCGCCTTCCGGCCGCCCCGCCTGCTCGGCACCCCGCGGGCGGCTTCATCGCTGATCGATTCGCTGCGCTGCGCGCGCAGACGATCGGCCGGAAAGTCCGCGTGGTGGAAGCTCGGCACGCGCAAGGCGCTCGTACTATGGCAGCGGCGTGTCCGTCGCCCCCGAAGCTCATCCCTGGAGCGCTCTGCTCGACCTCGGCAGGGCCGACGGCAGGCTCGTGCGCGAGGCGTTCGAAGGCGCGCGCGAGCCGGTCCTGGAGGCGCTGCCCGACGAGCTTCACCCGGCATTGCTCGATGCCCTGCGCGGCGCCGGGATCGAGTCGCTGTGGTCACATCAGGCGCAGGCGTTGCGCAGCGCCTGGGACGGTCCGACGATCGTCACGACCGGCACGGCGTCGGGCAAGTCGCTGTGCTTCAACATGCCCACGCTCGACGTCCTGTGCCGCGACGCGAAGGCGCGCGCGCTGTACCTGTACCCGACGAAGGCGCTGGCCCAGGACCAGGTGCGCGCGATCAACGCGTTCGGGCTGACCAAGCAGGTCCGCCCGGCGATCTACGACGGCGACACCCCGCGCGAGCAGCGCACGCAGGTCCGCCGGCGGGCGAACCTCGTGCTCACCAACCCCGACATGCTGCACATGGGGATCCTGCCCCACCACCGCCAGTGGGGCGACTTCTTCTCCAACCTCGCTGTCGTCGTCGTCGACGAGGCCCACGTCTACCGCGGGGTCTTCGGCTCGCACGTCGCCAACGTGCTGCGGCGGCTGCGGCGGATCGCCGACGCCTACGGGACGTCGCCCCGGATCCTGCTGGCCAGCGCGACGATCGCCAACCCGGTGCAGCTGGCCACGCGGCTCACCGGCCTGGAGGAGATCGCGCTCGTCGACCGCGACGGGTCACCAGGCGCGCGGCGCGAGATCGCAATGTGGAACCCGCCACTGACCGACGAGGCGCTCGGCACGCGCGCCTCGTCGCTGGGCGAGGCGGCGGCGATCGTCGGCGAGCTGGCCCGCCGCGGCGCGCGCACGATCTGCTTCATCAAGTCGCGCAAGGCGGTCGAGCTCGTCGCGCGGATGGTCGGTCTGGCCGATCCCGCGCTGCGCGATCTCGTCGTGCCCTACCGGGCCGGCTACACGCCGCAGCAGCGCCGTGAGCTCGAGGGCCGGCTGATGCGCGGCGAGCTGCTGGCCGTCATCACGACGGATGCGCTGGAGCTGGGGATCGACATCGGCGGGCTGGACGCGGCGGTCGTCGTGACGTTCCCGGGCACCGTCGCGTCGCTGCGCCAGATGTGGGGCCGGGCGGGGCGGCGCGGGCGGGGGCTGGCGGTGTACGTGGCCGGCGAGGACGCGCTGGACCAGTTCTTCTGCCGCCATCCCGACGAGTTCCTCGACCGGCCCGTCGAGGCGGCGATCCTCGACTACGAGAACGAGCCGATCCATCTCGCGCACCTGCTGTGCGCGGCGCACGAGGGGCCGTTGTCAGCTTCGGACGCGGGGGTTCTCGGGCCGCGCTGGGAGGCCCACGCGCAGGCGCTCGTGGCGATGGGCGAGCTGATCGAGCGCGACGGCACCTACCTCCTGCGCCATCCCGAGGACTATCCGGCGGCGCGCGTGTCGCTGCGCTCGGCATCGCCGGATTCGTTTGCGGTCATCGACGTCGCCAGCGGCGAGCTGCTCGGGACGGTGGAGTCGGCGCGCGCGCACACGACGGTCCACGACGGCGCGGTCTACCTGCACCAGGCGCGGTCGTACCTCGTGCGGGCGCTGGAGATCGACACGCAGCGTGCCTTGGTCGAGCCGTTCAGCGGTGACTTCTATACGCAGCCCAAGAAGGAGACGATGACCGAGATCGAGGCGCTGCTCGATCGCCGCAGCACGTGCGGGGTGACGTTGTCGTTCGGGCGGGTGAGCGTGACCGAGCAGGTGCTCGCCTACCAGCGCAAGAAGATCTCCGACCACTCGATCGTCGACCTCCAGGGCCTCGACCTGCCCGAGACGACGTTCCAGACGCAGGCGCTGTGGTTCGAGCTCGACGACGATCTGCTGGCCGAGGACTTCCCGCTGGAGGTGCTGCTCGGCTCGCTGCACGCCGCCGAGCACGCGCAGATCGCCGTGCTGCCGCTGCTGGCGATGTGCGACCGATGGGACATCGGCGGCCTGTCGACGAACTATCACCCGCAGACGGGGCGGCCGACGATCTTCATCGACGACGGGCATCCCGGCGGGGTCGGGATCACGCGCCAGGGCTTCGAGCGCTTCGAGACGCTGGTCGGGGACGCGCACCGGCTGATCTTCGAGTGCGGCTGCGAGCGCGGGTGCCCGTCGTGCGTGCAGTCGCCGAAGTGCGGCAACCTCAACGAGCCGCTTGCCAAGGCGGGCGCGCTGGAGCTGCTCGCGCGGATGCTCGAGCGCTGAGCGGCGGGCGCGACACACCTGCATTTCGAGATCTGGCAGGTCGGCTGCCCGCATGCCGGGCGGCGCACCGATTGAGCTGCTCGCGCGGGCAGGGCATTGACAGCGGCGCGCCGTTTGCGAGCAGCCGCAGCGACGGCGTTATCCTCCTCGCCGCGGCGAGATAGCTCAGTTGGTAGAGCACACGACTGAAAATCGTGGTGTCCCCGGTTCGAGTCCGGGTCTCGCCATCTCGGGAAGTCCCTGCATACGTGCGGGAAACGGGGAAACCGGGAAACCCGTGACAATGCTTGATCCGGTCGCTCGTGGCGCAGCGTTCTGGCGTCTATGCAGCGCCATGAGCGGCAGATTCGACACGACGACGTCCGGTTGCTGAACGAGCGCGCCCAGGACATCGGGTGTGGCGAATAAGCCTCGGCCCGCGAGGACGATTCGCCATACCGCTTGCGGTCGCTGGCGCCCGCGGCGCTTGGGCTCTTAGACGGAAGCGAGCGCCGCGTGGCCGTGGGTTTCGCACGGTCGGGCTACAGCCGGAGTTGCTGCTGCGCACGGCGGCGTGGGTCGCGACGTAGTGGGCGTTCGGTGTGGTGGGGCGGACGCCCTCCGCGGGCGCGACGGCCGCGACGCATGGCGGTTTCGGGGTGGATATAGCCCCCAAACCGCCATTCGGCGCCGGGCTCGAGAGCCGTCAGCCCAGCAGCCCGCGGATGTCCTGCGCGGTGAGCCGGCTGGCGAACACGTCGCCGTCGTCCATCACGCCCGCAAACAGTGCGGCCTTGCGCTGGGCCAGCGCGACGACCTTCTCCTCGATCGTGTCGCGGGCGATCAGGCGGTAGACCATCACCGCCCGGGTCTGACCGATCCGGTGGGTGCG
>JBBSQG010000250.1:0-5135 GCA_038258125.1 Solirubrobacterales bacterium | reverse complement strand
GGCGAGCATCCGGTGATCGCCCTTGGCCTTGGCGCCAAAGCGGAAGTTCTCTCCGACCGCGACGTGGGTCGCGTCGAGCGTCGCGACGAGCACGTCGTCGACGAAGTCCTGGGCCGTGCGGGCCGCGAACGCGGCGTCGAAGGGGATCACGACGAGCTCCTGCACGTCGAGCGACGCGACGAGCTGCGCCTTGCGCGCGGCATCGGTCAGCAGCCGTGGCGCGGCGCCCGGGCGGATGACCGCCGTCGGGTGCGGCTCGAAGGTCAGCACCGTGTCAGCCCCGCGGATGACCTCGCGATGGCCGAGATGGACACCGTCGAACGTCCCCACGGCGACGCGCCGCGGGCGGGGAGTGACGTCCTGCAGCAGGGTCTGTCTCACGCGCGGAAGCCTACGACGGGCTTCAGGCCCTCGGGGCGCGGCTGGGCGATCGCGATCGGACCGTCCTCGTCGAGCAGCAGCACGTCGGCGGCGCCGGGCGGCCCGGCCGCGGCGACGGCGACGCCGTGCGCGGCGCGGCGGGCGTCGTCGGGCGCCAGGCGCACGCTGGGGAGGATCTGCTGGAGCACGTCGGCGAGCGGCACGAGCCGCTCGGGATCGGCGTCGGCGATGTCGAATGGGCCGATCGCCGTACGTCGCAGCGCCTCGCAGTACGCGTCGCCGAGGTCGGCGACGAGCACCCGCACGTAGGTTCCGGCCGAGCACTCGATCGCGAACGCCGCGCGGTCGTCCTCGCGCCAGAGCTGCTCGAAGCCGTAGACGGTCACGGGGCGCGGCGCGAGCACGACCTCCTCGCCGCCGCGCGCCAGCGCGTAGGCGCGGCGGCCGCCGACCTTCACGGCGCTATCGGCGTGCGGGCGCTGCAGCAGATCGCCGATCGGCAGCGCGGGCGGATCGGGCGGAATCCGGCCCGTGATCGTGATCTCGCCCTCGGGGTCGCCGGTCGTCGAGCTGGCACCGAGCCGCGCGACGGTCTCATAGCGCTTGGGAAGCGCCACGAGGTAGCGCTGGATGCGGGTTGCGCGCCCGACGAGGATGAGCAGCAGCCCGGTGGCGAACGGGTCCAGCGTGCCGGCGTGGCCGACGCGCCGGGGTGGGTGGGATCCGATTTCGCGGCGCACGGCGGCGACGATGTCGTGCGACGTCTTGCCGGCCGGCTTGTCGATGAGCAGGACGCCGTCGGACACCCGCCCCAGGCTAGTGCGCCGTCCAGAAACGGGAGCTGTCAGCTCCCGCGCAGCCCGGTCCCCGAGGTCTTGTCGGCGTTCAGCGGCGCCTTGTCGCGCATGTCCACGACCTCGAGCGTGAGGTTGTCGGGGACGATCCGGACGGTCTTGTACTCGACGTCGGTCTTCTCCTCCCAATGCACCTCGATGCCGCGGATCACGGGCGGCTGGTAGCCGTCGGGGAAGGCCACGATGCGCTCCAGCGTCAGCTGCGTGGGGTCGTCGCCCTGGATGTCGGCCTTGCACAGATCCATCTGCCAGCCCGCCGACGGAAACGTCCCCCACACGTCGACGACAATCACGCCAGGGCCCAGCAGGGCCTTCCAGTCACGGCACCGGCCCGGTAGCGGCTGCTCCTCGGATGCTTGCATCGTTTGAACTCCTCCTCGTCAGATGACGACGCATGGTGTCACGCACGGACTACCCGTCGAGCTGCGCGGCTACCTGTTGGCGCAGGAACCCCACCAGATCGTCGGGCGCCATCTCGGTGGCGAAGCCCGCGGCCTGGCGGTGGCCGCCGCCGCCCTGGGCACGCGCGACGAGCGACACGTCGACGGCGCCGTCCGTCGCGCGCAGCGAGACCTTCGACCTGCCCGCGCAATCCGCGCCGGTCAGCTCCCGGGCGAGCGCCGCGACCTTCGTGCCCTGCACCGCGCGCAGGTGATCGATGATGCCCTCGGTGTAGGACTCCTCGGCGCCCGTCTCGGCGAAGTCTTCGCGCGTCAGCCGCGCCAACGTCAGGCGCCCACCGTCGAAGCGCTGCACGCGGCTCAGCGCCCGCGTCAGCAGCGTCAGCTTCGGCTCGGGAACGCCCTCGTACAGGCGCCGGTAGATCTCGTGGACGTCGACGCCGGCCTCGATCAGTGCGGCCGCCATGCGATGGGCCGCCGGGCCGGTGTTCTCGTACATGAAGCGCCCGGTGTCGGTCACGAGGCCGACGTAGAGCGCCTCGGCGATCTGCGGCGTGAGCGACACGCCGAGCCCGCACATGAGATCCCAGACGATCTCCGCGGTGCACGACGCCTCCGCGACGACATGGTTGATCGTGCCAAAGCGCGTGTTGTCGTGATGGTGATCGATGTTGACGATCGGAGCGTCGCCGATCTCGACTGCGTTGCGGTCGAAGTTGCCGCAGTCCAGGAACACGATCGTGCGCTCGCCGACATCCGCCGGCACGTCGGTGATGAGGTGCTCGTCGAACTCGAAGAACGCGTATTCGTAAGGCAGCGGGAACTCGCCGGGGCCGATGAACATGAGCGAGTCCTTGCCGAGCGCATGCATGACCCCCTGCATCGCGACGAGCGAGCCGAGCGCGTCACCGTCGGGATTCTCGTGAGTCACGAGCACGAAGCGCTCGCTGTCGCGCAGCGCGCCGAGAACCTCGTCACGCGTGCTCGCGGCCTGCCCGGCGATCGTCACGTCTCCTGGGCCTCGCGGCGAAGGATCTCCTCGAGGTGCATCGCCCGGTCGACCGTGTCGTCATAGCGGAACTCGAGCGTCGGCGTGTGCTTCATGCGCAGCTCGCGAGCCAGACGCCGCTGCAGGGCACCGTGGGCGGACCGCAGCCCGGCCATCGTCGCCGCGCGCTCGTCGTCGGTCCCGAGCACGCTGACGTAGACACGGGAATGGCGAAGGTCTGAGGTGGTCTTGACGCTCGTCATCGTGACGAAACCGATTCGTGGGTCCTGCAGGTCCTGGGCAACGGCATCGGACAGCACCTGACGCACGGCCTCATCGACCCGACGCATCCGATCTGAGCTCATCCTAGTCCTCCTCAGCCGGTCACGTCGGCAAACGACGCGACGGTTCGCTCGATGCGGCAGCTCTCCGGAAAGCGGTCCAAAAGGAAGCGCTCGACGCGGTCCACGGAGCGCTCCACCGCGCCCGGCGAGCCGCCGGTCAGCGCCGCCGCGAGCGTCGCGCGCTGCCACAGATCCTGGTGGCCGACCTCGGCCACCGTGACCCCCATGCGGCCGTGCAGCTGCGCCTTCACCGAGGACAGATCCTTGCGCTTGGCCTTCAACGAACCGGCGTCCGGGAAGTGCAGGTGGACGAGCAGCAGGGCGACGTACGCGTCGACATCGTCGCCGGCCATCAGTGGCTCGCCACCCCTAGGCCAGCGCGCGGTCGACCTTGCGCGTCTCGTAGACCTCCAGGGCGTCGCCTTCCTTGACGTCCTGGAAGTTGCGCAGCGTGATACCGCACTCGAAGCCGGCCGCGACCTCGCGCACGTCCTCGTTGAAGCGCCGCAGCGACGAGATCTCGCCGTCGTAGACGATCGTGCCGTCACGCACGAGGCGTGTCTTGGCGCCGCGCGTGATCTTGCCGTCGGTGACGTAGGAGCCGGCGATGATGCCGATCTTCGAGGCGCGGAAGATCTGGCGGATCTCGACGGTGCCGACGGAGTCCTCGACCTCGTCGGGCTCGAGCATGCCCTCCATCGCCGCGCGCAGCTCGTCGAGCACCTTGTAGATGACCGTGTAGCCGCGGACGTCGACGCCCTCGCGCTCGGAGACGGCGCGCGCGTCGCCGACCGGACGCACGTTGAAGCCGATGATGATCGCGTCCGAGGCAGCGGCGAGCATGACGTCGGATTCGTTGATGCCGCCGACGCCGGTGCGGATGATGTTGACCGCGACCTCGTCCTGCGGCAGCTTGGCGATCTCGTCCTCCAGCGCCTCGGCGGAGCCGGCGACGTCGGCCTTGACGAGCAGGTTGAGTTCCTTGAGCTCCCCCGCTTGGATGTCCTTGAAGACGTCCTCCAGCGAGCGCTTGCGGCCCGAGCGGCGCGCGTGCTGCTCCTGCTTGAGGCGCTGCTCGCGCTCGTGTGCCAGGGCGCGGGCGCGACGGTCGTTCTCGATGACGCGGGTGTGCTCGCCGGCCTCGGGCACGCCGTCGAAGCCGAGCACCTCGATCGGGTCGCCGGGCACGGCCTCCTTGACCCGCGCGCCGGTGAAGTCGTGCATCGCGCGCACGCGGCCCCAGTTGGCGCCCGCGACGAGCGCGTCGCCGATGCGCAGGGTGCCGCGCTGGATGAGGATCGTGACGACGGGGCCGCGGCCCGGATCGAGCTTGGACTCGACGACGACGCCGGATGCCGGCGCGGACGCGTTGGCCTTCAGGTCCTCCAGCTCGGCGACGACCTGCAGCGTGTCGAGCAGGTCCTCGAGGCCGACCTTGGACTTCGCCGACACGTCGACGAACTCCGTCTCACCGCCCCACTCGGCGGGCTGCAGCCCGCGCGTGGTCATCTCGGTGCGCACGCGGGTCGGGTCGGCGCCCTCCTTGTCGAGCTTGTTGACCGCGACGACGATCGGCACCTCGGCCGCCTTGGCGTGGTCGATCGCCTCGTCGGTCTGGGGCTTCACGCCGTCGTCGGCGGCGACGACGATGACCGCGATGTCGGTCACGCGGGCGCCGCGGGCACGCATCGCGGTGAAGGCCTCGTGACCGGGCGTGTCGAGGAAGGTGATGAGCTTGTCGTTGTGGTGCACCTGGTAGGCGCCGATGTGCTGGGTGATGCCACCCGCCTCGCCGGCGACGACCTCCGTCGAGCGGATCGCGTCCAGCAGCGAGGTCTTGCCGTGGTCGACGTGGCCCATGATCGTGATGACCGGTGGGCGATAGCTGAGGTCTTCGGCGGCGTCCTCGAAGACCGGATCGGCCTCGACCTCGTCGGCCGCGTGGATGATCTCGACCTGCTTGCCGAACTCCTCGGCGAGCGCCTCGACGGCCTCGTCGGACAGCGTCTGCGTGAGCGTCGCCATCTGGCCGAGCATCATCAGCTTCTTGATGATGTCCGGGACCGGCACGCCCATCGACTCGGCGATGTCCTTGACGGTCGACCCGGAGTTGATGCGGACCAGATCGGTGTGCGACGCAGCGGCCTCGTTGAGCGGAGCGACGGTG
>JBBSQG010000249.1:0-5154 GCA_038258125.1 Solirubrobacterales bacterium | reverse complement strand
TGCTCGTCATCGGCATCCCGATCGCGTTCGCCTGCGCGCTGCTGGGCGGGACGGCGGCGCTCGTACTGGCCGAACGCGCCGCCCCGCCGATCGCGCTGCGCCGGGCCAATGGCCGCGCGAACCTGACGCGGGCGCTGCACACCGCGCGCGCCGCCGCAGCCGCGAGCGCGCCGGCCCAGGCCGCCCGACGAGGGGCCCGCGCCGCGCTCGCGCAGGCGATCACCCGACCGGCGCGCGTGCTCACCGTCGGGCTCGTGCTCGCCGCCGCCGGCTGGGTGCTGGACACGCAGACGCGCGTCGAATCCGACATCCAGAAGCTCGTCCCGCAGGATCTGCCCGCGCTGCGCGACCTCGACGCGCTGCAGCGCTCGACGGGCGTCGGCGGCGAGGTCGACGTCGTGATCGAGGGCGCTGACCTCACGCGCCCGGCGGTGCTGAGCTGGATGATCAGCTACCAGTCCGCGGTGCTCAGACGCTTTGGCTATTCGGCCGCGCGCGGCTGCGGGACCGCCGTGCTGTGCCCGGCGTTCTCGCTACCCGATCTCTTCACGACGCCCGCGTCGAGGCGGGACTCGGCCGGCATCCGCGCCCTGCTGGATGCCGTCCCGCCGTACTTCTCGCAGTCGGTCGTCACTTCCGACCGGCGCACCGCCACGCTCGCCTTCGGCCTGCGGCTGATGGACCTCGAGCGCCAGAAGGCGGTCATCGACGCGATGCGCGCAAGGCTGGCGCTGGGCCGCCCGGAGGGCGTGCGCGCGCGGCTCGCCGGCCTGCCCGTGCTGGCCGCCGACGCCAACGCCGAGATCGCCTCGCACACGCGCCGGCTGCTGACGCTGCTGGCCGGCCTGCTCGCCGTCGTCGCCGTGCTGCTGATCGCGCTGCGCGGCGTCGCGCGGGCGCTCGTGCCGCTCGTGCCGATCGTGCTCGCCACCGGCTGGTCGGCGCTCGTGCTCTTCGCCCTGCGCGTCCCGCTGAACCCGATGTCGGTCACGCTCGGGGCGCTCGTGATCGCCATCTCGACGGAGTTCAGCGTGTTGCTATCGGAGCGCTACCGCGCCGAGCGCGCGCTCGGCCACGACCCGCGCGCCGCGCTGCGGCGGACGTATGGCTCGACCGGCACCGCCGTGCTCGCGTCGGGAGCGACGGCGATCGCCGGCTTTGCCGTGCTCGTGGTCTCCGACATCCGGATGCTGCGCGACTTCGGCTTCGTGACGGTCGTCGACCTGAGCGTCTCGCTGCTCGGTGTGATGCTCGTGCTCCCCGCGGTGCTGATGCTCGCCGAGCGCCGACGGCCGGCCGCGCGGCGCGGCGGCTGAGCACTCAGACCCGTGGGCGCGGGGACTCGTCGACCCCCGCGCGCAGGCCGGCGATCAGATCATCGCCGCCAGCAGGCTGCGCTGGCGGTCGGTCATGGAACCGACCGTCTTGGTCTCCGGCATCCCGATGCCTGACAGGAACTTGCTGCAGCGCGACGTCCCCCAGCGACGCTGGCTCGTCAGGAGCTCGGCGATCGTCATGCTCGTCGCCTCCCACGGGCAGGACAGGATGACCTCGCCGACAGTGACCGCGCCCACACTGATGCCGCGCTTGAGCGAGGCCCGGGCGAGGCGCACCTCATTCGCGCGCTGAAGCGCTTGCATGTGCTGCGGCGGAGCAGGGGCCATCGTCGTGGACGCGTCGTGCATGGATCCTCCTCGGCTGCCTCCGTCCGATTGGCGGCAGCGCTTCGGTGATGTTCAACTTGAAAATGCGGCGTCAGGGCCCAGGCGCCGTTGGAGCCGCGGACCACTATCTCCTCCGGGCTTCTCGTTCTCACGAGAGCCCCGGCGTGTCTGCTGCCCTCCCCGCTCGCTGCGCTGAGCGCTTGTCGAACGTACGCGAGGGCCGGGTGGCAGATCAAGCTGCAAGCCGTGAAGCACTCGCTCAGAGCGAGGTTTTTCTTCTGTGACCGGCTTGTGAAAGTCTGGACAATCGCAGGGCGGTCGGTCAGACCGGAAGCGGCCCGTGCTGGGCCTCGAAGTCGGCCTTGACGGCGACGAACGCGTCGAGCGCGCGGTCCAGCGTCGCGCGGTCATGCGTGGCCATGACGCTCGTGCGCAGCAGCGCTCCACCGGGCGCAACCGCCGGGTGGATGGCGACGTTCACGAAGACGCCGGCGTCGTACAGCGCGCGCCACAGCAGCACGGCCTTCCAGTCGTCGCCGACGATCACCGGCACGATCGGCGTCATGTGATCGCCCTCGTGCTCGACGACCTTGAAGCCGCGCTGCTTCAGGCCGGCGTGCAGGTAGGCGGCGTTGTCGAGCACCCGCGCCAGCAGCTGAGGTCCCTCCTCGGAGCGGATCACGCGCAGCGCCGCGAGCGCGGCCCCGACGGCCGCCGGCACGCCCGCGGCGGTGAACAGAAACGCGCGGCTCTGGACGCGCAGGTAGTCGATCACCTCGTGGCTGCCGGCGAGGAAGCCGCCGCAGCTGGCCAGCGACTTGGAGAACGTGCCCATCCGCAGGTCGACCTGGTCCTCGATGCCGAGCAGCTCGCAGGTGCCCGCACCGCGTGCGCCGAGGACGCCGGCGCCGTGCGCCTCGTCGACCATCAGGCGGGCGCCGAACTGCGCGCAGAGGTCGGCGACCTGGGGTAGCGGCGCGATCTCGCCCTCCATCGAGAAGACGCCGTCGACGACGACGAGGATCCCGCCGCCGTCGCCCTGGGCCTTCTCCAGCGTGCGGGCCAGCTTGTCCATCCGGTTGTGGCGAAACGCGCGCAGCTTGGCGCGGCTCAGGATGCAGCCGTCGATGATCGAGGCGTGGTCGCCGGAGTCGGCGACGACGGTGTCGCCGGGCGCCAGCAGCGTGCCGAGCGCCGTGAGGTTCGCCTGCGCGCCGGTGGAGGTGACGAGAGCCTCCTCGGTGCCCAGCCAGTCGGCGATCTCCTGCTCGAGCTCGAGGTGCAGGCGGATCGTGCCGTTGAGCAGGCGCGAGCCGGTCAGGCCGGTGCCGTACTGCGTCAGCGCGTCGCGGGCGCCGTTGATCACGCGCTCGTCGGCGGTCAGCCCGAGGTAGTTGTTGGAGCCGAGCATGATCCGCGCGGCGCCCTCCATCTCGACGACCGGGCCGGCCGGGCCGTCGAGGGCGCGGAAGTAGGGCAGGATGTCGGCCTCGCGCGCGGCGGCCAGCTGCGCAGCGCGCTCGTGGCCGCGCACCTTGGCGAAGACGTCGTGTGTCGTAGAGGCCATGTAGCGTGGGGGGCCGTGAGCGTCGACGTACGGGCCGTAGCGTCACGGCGAGACCGCAAGGAGTTCATCGAGCTCCCGTTTCGCCTGCACTCTACCTCGCAGATGTGGATCCCCCCGCTGAAGCTCGAGCGGCAGATGTTCCACAGCCGCAAGCTGAACGCGTACTTCAAGCACGCCGTCGCGCAGGAGTTCCTCGCCCGCCGCGACGGTCGTGTTGTCGGGCGCATCTCGGCGCAGGTCGACGAGGCCTACGACGCCCAGCACGGGGTGGGTGGAGTCTGCGATACCGGGATGTTCGGCTTCCTTGAGCTCGAGGACGACCCGGAGATCGCACGCGCGCTCATCGACGCCGCGCAGGACTGGCTGAGAACGCAGGGCCGCGATCACATGATCGGGCCGATGGACTACACGATGAACGACGAGTGCGGCGTGCTCATCGAGGGCTTCGAGCGCGAGCCGATGATCAAGCAGCCCTGGCATCCGGCCTACTACCAGCGGTGCTGCGAGGCAGCCGGCCTGGGCAAGGCGATCGACCTGTACATGTGGGAGCTGGAGATCGACGACCGCGAGAAGATCCTGCCGATCATCTTCGAGCTCTCCGAGCAGTCCGAATCCAAGCACGGCGTGAAGCTGCGCCACATGCGCCGCCGCGACCTCTCCAAGGACATCAAGGTCTTCGGCGAGGTCTACAACGCCGCCTGGAAGCGCAACTGGGGTTTCGTGCCCTACTCCGACGAGGACCTCAAGCACTACGCCGAGGAGCTGCAGCTCGTCTTCGACAAGCACTGGTTCATGGTCGCCGAGAAGGACGGCGAGACGATCGGGATCGCGATGACCGTGCCCGACGTCAACCAGGTCCTCAAGAAGATGAAGGGGCGCTTGCTGCCGCTGGGCTGGTGGTACTTCCTGCGCAAGGGCAAGACGATCGATCGCGTGCGCGTCGGCTTCCTCGGGGTCAAGCCCGAGTACCAGCACACGGGAACGGCGGCGCGCTTCTACGTCGAGCACTTCGACATGGCCAAGGAGCGCCCGCAGAAGTGGGGCGAGATGGGCTGGATCCTCGAGACCAACCGTGCGATGAACCGCGGGATGGAGGCGATGGGGGGCCGGATCGTGAAGCGCTACCGGGTCTACGAGTCGAGGTTCTGAGCTTGGGAGCCGTCGCCGGCGTTCGCGTGCCTCCGCGCAAGGAGCGTGGAGAGATCGCCAACCACTTCGTCGCCGAGATGAATGGCCCGGGCCGCGCGTGGCGGTCCTACGGTCTGGCGCTCGCGCTGACCGCCGGCGCGGGAGCACTGATGCTGCTCGTGCACGCCGTCTTCGGGGTAGCTTTGCAGCAGGCCTACTACATCGTCATCCTGTCTGCCTTGCTCCAGCACCACTACCTCGACCATCTGCAGCTCACGAAGCTCGGCGACCTGCTGGGCAGCGGTGAGCGCCGGCTCGGAGAGCACGCGTGAGCGAGCAGCCGCCCCGCCTGTTCGATCAGTCGCTGCATGATCCGGAGGTGCTCGACGGCGTGCCGGTGCTCAACCACGGCGCCGAGCGGCGGCTGGAGACGGTGCGAACGCCGGGCGCGCTGAGCCCGGCGATCGTGCAGACGGCGGCGATCGTCGGCGTCGGCGTGGCGGCGGGCGCGGCGACGGTCGCGATGGTCCATCGACGCCGCACGAAGCGGATCGTGCGCCGCCGGCGCAAGGTGCTCGCCCCCGTGCTCGCCAGCCGCTCGTTTCTCGTCGACGTGCACATGCTCGGCGAGCGCGGCAAGTAGGGCTCCCCGCGTCCTGCGCGCCGCGTAGGTTGTCGAGCGTGCCCTGCGAGCTGCGCCTCGAGGTCGTCCCGCGCTCGCCGTTTCGCCTGCCCGCCCACGGCGGCCGCGACGGCGGCCGGGCCCGGCGCGGCGGCGGGGGCGGGCGCCGGCGG
>JBBSQG010000248.1:0-5178 GCA_038258125.1 Solirubrobacterales bacterium | reverse complement strand
CCTCAGCTTCGTTAGGAAGGCGTCTTCTCCTTGATCTCGGCGGATGCTCCTCACCGTTTTCCCATCGACGCCTGCCGTTCGTGCGCCCCTATTCGAGGCCACGCGGCGCCAGGCGCACCGCAGGTTGTGGGGGCTGGTGACCCAGTTCCACAAATCGCGGTATGTCTCGTTGGGACTTGCCTTGCTCCACTGATACAGCTTCTGTTGCACGCTGAGCAGCCAGGCTGACGCCTGATGATCCGAGTCCACGGACCGTTGCTCCGACTCCAGATGCCGATCGACTCCCTGCTCCCCTTCGCCATGTGCACGGCTTTCCCGTGCTCCGACTACAACGGGAGCTCCGTCCTCGTGCGCGACCGTCCCCGATCTCCGCGGATAGCCCGTGTCCGTCACGGGCGGTCGTGTACGAGTTCCCATGTTCCGACGTTCGACCTTTGGACCTTTAGGTGACACGCTCTACCCCTGGCGATACAGGGAGACGGGCCATGGGAGGGCGCCCGCCCCGAATGCATAGAGGCGCATTCGCGAGTGCAGAACATAAAGCCGCACCCGATCAGATCGCGGTACTCCCTCGAACCCCATTCGGTGTTTGAAGGCATGTCGCTGTAAATACAGAGGCTTCAGACGCGTGTTTCGTTGTCTCACGTGTCCGTCCGCTGGGGCGCACCCCGAGAGCCTGGTCACGTCGGACGCGGCCAGCGCCGTCAGTTGACGGGCGGGGGGACCGGTTCAGCGATGGCGACGGCGGCCTGACGGGCGGCCTTCCACGCGGCCGGGAGCATGCCGGGCACGTCGCGCAGTCGGAGGCCGCGCGCGAGGCGCGGCAGGACGTCGGTCAGGTACTCCACCGGGTTTACGCCGACCAGCCGACAGCAGCCCAGGATCGTATACGCAATCGCCGCGCGCTCTCCGCCCGTGTCTGAGCCGGCAAAGAGGTAGTTCTTCCTCGTCAGCGCCGCGCGCACATGCAGCCGCTCCACGATTCCGTTGTCGATCGGGATCGCGCCGTCCTCGATGAAGCGCCCCAGCGCCTCCTGGTGGTTGGTCATGTACCGGATCGCCGCGCCCAGCGCGGACGCCGGTGGCTCATATGCTTTGTACGCCTTGGCCCACGCGACGATCTCGTCGAAGACCGGCTTGCTCTCCGCCTGCCTCACCGCACGTTTGTGGTCGCGCGCGAGGCCACGGATCTTCGCTTCGATCTCGTACAGCTTCTTGTACGCCGCGATCGGGAGCGCGGCCCGCGTGTCGCCAGCGTCGAGCGCCTTGGTCCAGTACCTGCGCCCGTGCATGTTGCAGCCACACTCGATCAGCTCAGGCCGCTCGAAGCTGCTGTCGAAGAGATTCGACGCGTCGGCCACCGTGTAGCCCATTCGCTGCGCGAGCATGTCCTCGGGACCAAGCTCGTCCGGGCGCTGCCCGTTCTTCTTTCCCGTCGACGTGTAGATGTACGCCGCCACGTCCTCGTTGCCGACGTAGCCCCAAAGGGCTCCGAGTCGCTTGCCACCGGGGGCATCACGATCGAGCACGGGCAGCCCCGTCGCATCCAGGTGCATCACGAGCGACGTGAGTACCTGATTGATCGCCAGACGCCACAGCGGGCGCATCAAGTCCGTCGCCCAGGTCACCTGGTCGGCCAGGGTCGACACAGCCAGGTCGACGCCCATACGCTCGAAGCGCCGCTTCTGCCGGTGCAACGGCAGGCCGTCGTCGTACTTGTCGACGACCAGTGCCGCCACCAGCGTCGAGCCCAGTCGCCCGCCGCTCACCACCTTGTCGCCCACGGGCGCCCGCACCAGTTGCCCGTCGCATGGCTCGCACCCGAGCTTCTCCCGCCGGTCCACGCGCACGATGACCCTCGCCGGCTCCAGTTCGATCACCTCCGTCACGTCGTGCCCGATGCACGTGCGCTCCGCGCCGCACGCGGGGCACAGCCTCTCCGCTGCGGGCACCGTGATGAGGTTGTCCACTCGCGGCAGTTGCGCCCCGGGCGGCTTCCGCAGCGGCGGTTGCTTCGCCGGCTTCGCTGCGGTGTCGTCGATCCCGGATGCGCCGCGCAGCTTGGCGTTCGCGTCACCAAGATCCGGCGCGTCCTCGTCGCTGGTGTCAGCGCCGGTCGCTGCGAGCGCGTCGAGGAAGAGCCGCAGTTGGGCCGTCGAGACGCCTTCGTTCTTGCGCCCGCCAGACAGCATCCGCATCAGCCGCCGTTCGAGCTCGGTGTTCTGCGACAGCAGCTTCGAAACGAGCGCCAGCACGTCCTCGTCCCGCCGCTCCGTCAGAAGCTCCCGCAAGACCTCCAGCACCGGCCCGCGCTTCTCGCTCGGCTCGCGTGCTGTCGTCGGCGCCACGTCGCTCACGTCTCTTCATGTATCGACCACGATCTCCCAGGGCAAACAAATTCGTGCCACCTCTCAATAAATCACCCACTGCTAACCGCCGGCGTCGCCATTGTCGCTGCCGCGTGCCTCGGCGGCTCCCACCGCGCCTTCGTTCGCGCCTTCCCCAGCTCGATTCCCTCGAGCAGCATCGTCAGCTCGTGCGCATCGATCGGCACGCTCGTCGCCCCGCTCGTCAACTGCGCCGGAAAGCAGAACGTCCCTTGCTCCAGCCGCTTGTGCACGATCGTGAAGCCCCCGCGCGTCCACACCAGCAGCTTCACCTGGTTGCGCCGCTTGTTCAGGAAGACGAACACGTGCCCGCTCAGCGGATCGCGCACCAGCACCGCCCGCACCTCGTTCGACAGTCCGTCGAACGACTTGCGCAGGTTTACGGGCGCCGTCGCAAAGTACACGCGCACCGCGCGCGGCAGGAAGATCACGGCTTGCCTAGCTCGCGGACCAACGCCGCGACCCACTCCACCGGCAGTGCACCCGCGTCGCCTTCCAGATCCACGCCGCCCGGCAATCGAAGCGCCACGCGCGCCGTGCCGACCAGCGCTGCCGGAATGAACGCCATCGGCGCGCTCGCCGGCGGTGTCGCATTCGCGGCGTCGGCAAGCCGTTGCCGCCACCGCCGCAGCCGCTCCGCGCTCACGCCACTTTCACGCGCGAATCCGTCCAGGGGCATCTCGCTCTCGCGCCACACTGCCAACACGCGCGCGGCAGTCCCCTCGGTCCAGTGCTTCCGTGTCAGGTCAGTAGCAAGCAAACGTCTCGTGCGCATGCCCGCGAGTCTCGCCGGCCCGCCGACCTTCCGGGCGGCCTATCGGACTGCGCTCCAGCGGACGGACACGTCTCACCGTGGGTCCTGCGGTAGCCCGGCTCGCGATGAATGGCTCGCGCCCGGTTCAGTTCAGATCGTTCTGCTCATGCAGCCGCGCCGTCGGAATTCGGCGCAGGTTCACGATCCCCTTCCTCTTCGATCCTCCTTTCGAAAGGGACGGCATTTCAGCCGTCGGTCGAACGCCAGCAGGCACCCATCGGCACACACCGATGGACGCCGTCATGGCGCACTTATGTCCCAACTCCAAACCTGGTTTGGACCCGTGGCGAGGAGTTCCGGCTTCGTGTACTCGGGGTGCCGCAGTTGGTTGCGGCGCTCGTTCACCTCGGCGTTCGCGGCAAGAATGCGGTACATCGTGCGCTCGGAGCAGATGTACCGTTCCTCGTCGAGGAGTTGGGCGTATACCTGTCCCGGCGCCAAGTCCGCGAAGCGCGGCTCGTGCAGGACGTCGAGAACCTGCTGCCGCTCGGCGCTCGGCAGCGCCCGCGGTGGTGCCGGTCTCGCCGTTACGGTCGTTGGCGTCAGCCGCCGATAGTAAGTCGCTCGCGGCACGGCGAGCGCGTTGCACAGTTCACCAACCCCCAGCCGGGCGCCGTGAAGGGCGATCGTTTCCATCACGAGTTCTCCGTCGGTAGCTTGATCCCCATCAGCTGCGAGAGTTTTTTTTGGATTTCTGCAATCGCCTCCGCGCGTTCTGCCCGAGCGGTCAGATTCGCGTTCTGCCCCTCCAAATACCTGATGCGGACATCGCGCGGGTCCGGCGACTGGGCTTTGGGGCCGCGTTTCATTGTGGCCGCACCCGGCGCCAACTCACCCCTGTCGCGGGCCGCGCGCCAGGTGGTCAGGTGCGATGAGTACAGCCCCTCCCGCCGCAGCAACTCGCCGATGGATCCCGGCGTCTTGCACGCGTCCGCTTCCTTGACGATCCGCCGCTTGTACTTCGCGCTGAACCGCCGCCTGCTGGCTTTGTCCGACACTTCGATGGAGGCTACCTCTGCTGCGCTCATGGCTCTGGAATCCTTGCTCGCCCTGCTCTCTAAACTCCAGGGGGGCGCCTGTCTCACTCACGTTGGCAGAGAGGGCCGTCGGCCGCAGAGGCGTCCCGCCACATGCCGCCGTCGACCGGCAGCAGGTCGACCGGAAGCTTGCAGCGCAGATCCCCCGGATCGCAGACCAGCCCGCGTTCGCAGTCCTTGGTCGCCTTGCAGACGTCGCCGACGCCATCGTCCGAACAGGCACCCCCGGCCATCGAGGCCGAGAGCAGGGAATCGCCTACCATCGGAGCGGGCGCGCGCCAAGCAGGGTCCTGAGCATCTCCTCGTCGTTAACATGTCGGGCGGCCTGCCGCCAAGACGGCCGAAGACCTTCCGTACGTGGCCTGCCCTGACCGCGGGCTGGCTCCGCGATCGGTCTCACTCAGTCGGACGACACGATGCTGTCGCCGACGTACGTGTAAGGCCGGGGAACAGTTGAGCCGACAGTGGAGCAGAAACCGCCGCTGTAAAGGCAACGGAAGGTGGCCACGCCGTCCTGGCGTCGCCGCAAGCCTTCGAGGTTGGGATTGCGCATGTAGTCCATCATGGTCATGGAGGCGTCGCCCGTCAGCACGCTGCCGGTCTGCGCGACGTAGTTGCTCGACAGCACGTTGATGGTCGAGTACTCGGGCGCCGAGGTGTAGACGAGGGTCGAGTCGACGCCCTGCACACCTGCTTCGGGATCGGCGTCGTTGTAGTAGAGCTCGATGCGCAGCTTTGCCGAGGCGTCATAGTCCATCAAATAGGTCTCTTTGCGCGTCCGCTCACCGGTCTTGCGCGGCACTGGGCTGAAGCGCACGTAGGGGATGTCCATCGAGACGTCGTTGAGGGGATCGCAGATCAAGCCCCCCGATTGCGCACACCGGGCAACCGGATAGACCTGTCCGAAGTTTTCGGGGTTGAAAACGAGGTCGATTTTGAT
>JBBSQG010000247.1:0-5178 GCA_038258125.1 Solirubrobacterales bacterium | reverse complement strand
TGCCTGCTGTGCGCCGCTGTCGTGGTGAACGGCCGGGCCCCCGCGAGCACCGATGCCCGCGACCATCACGACGATCCTCCGCCAACTCTCAGAACCCCTGCGCACCACGTCGCCGCCCTCCCGCTCATCATCCGTTTCCGATCGCCTCCGGCCAGACCGGAAGCAACGAAGGCATGTTCTAAACCCAAACGCCGGCGCCTCATCCGATCGGACTAGGCCGATCGGTCGGCCAAGCCGACCCGATCGGCGCAGCGCCATGGCGAGATCCTCAGGCGTTGGCGGCTCGAGCACCGGCATCTGGACATCGAGGTACACGACGTCGTCGCTGTGGCGACCAGCACGCCGACCCCATCCGCGTCCACGACAGCTTGCGACCCGGCACGGCAGCGGAGATGATGCACCGCATGCGCGGCGACGGCAGTGCAGGCGACGCCGACGCCCCGGATGCAGGTACGCAGCGGCGGCTGCGTCACGACATCCGAGAGCAGGCGACGGCGATCTCCTGGGCTGCCGCCCAACTGCTCGAGGACGGCGAGTCGTCCGTGCAACGCGTCGCGCTGCTGAACGCGATCGCGGATGCGGCCGCGGAGCTCGTGCGCCTGGCGGACGAGCGGATCATCTGATGGTGCCGACGACCGTGCTGGTGGCCGACGACCATCCGCTGTTTCGGGAAGGGCTCTCGCGTGCGGTGCTGGCACACCCCTACCTGGAACTCGTCGCCGCGGTCGAGGACGGGCGCCAGGCGCTCTCGGCGATCCGGGGCTTCCTGCCCGCGGTCGCCGTGCTCGACATCGAGATGCCGTTGCTCTCCGGGCTGCGCATCCTGGAGAGCGTCGTGGCCGACGGCTTGGCGGTCGCGGTGCTGCTCGTCTCGTCGCACGTCGATGGCGCCACGGTGCACGACGCGATGGCCGCGGGGGCCGCCGGCTTCCTGGCCAAGGACGTCGGCGCAAAGCAGATCGGTGAGGCGGTCGCCGCCGTCGGCCGCGGCGAGGTGGTGCTCTCGTCGACGGCGGCATCGAGTCTGGCTCGCGAGGTGCGCGACGGCACACCGGCGCGCCCGGAGCTGTCGCTCAGCGAGCGCGAGCTCGACGTGCTGGGCATGATCGCCGACGGGCGATCGGCTCCGCAGATCGCCCGCGACCTCGACCTGGCCGCCACGACGGTCAAGACCCATCTGCGATCGCTGTACGCGAAGCTCGGTGTCGCCGACCGCGCGGCGGCGGTCGCGGTCGCCATGCGACGCGGGTTGCTGAGGTAGTGGCGCTCCGGCGCCGCAGCGGTCGCCGGCTGCCGCCGCTGCCGGGTGGCCGCTACCGGCTGGCGCTCGCCGCCGTGCTGCTGGCGGCAACCGCACTCGCGGCCTGGCAGGTGGACTCCGTCATCGCCGCCCGCGACCGGTCGCGGTTCGATAGCGAGGTGCGGCGCATCGACACGGCGATCGAGGAGCGCATGCGCGCGTACGTGCAGGTGCTGCGCGGCGGCGTCGGGCTGTTCCGCGCCTCCGATCAGGTCACCCGCCGCGACTGGCAGCGCTACACCGCGACGCTTCGGCTCGACGAGGGGTACCCCGGCTTCAAATCGGTGTCCTTCGCCCCGGAGGTCCGCCGCGAGGACCTCCCAGCGTTCGTCCGGCGGGTCCGCGCAGAGCCCCCGCTCGCAGGTCACGACCCCGCGAGCCTGCGCCACTACCGGGTGCGATCGCCCACAGCGACGTTCGATCCCGACAGCTCCGCCGGACGGCCGGCGATCGCGTCGCCGATCCTGTGGGTGGCGCCGTTCTCGAAGGTCAACCAGCTCGTCCTGGGCGTGGACATGATCCGCGATCCGGGGCGCCGCGCGGTGATGCTTCGCGCGCGTGCGAGCGGCGACGCCGTCCTGAGCACGCGCCTGCGGCTCAGCGGAGGTAGCGGTGCCCAGTCGGGCTTCATCGTCTACGTCGCGCTCCGTGCCGGCGGACAGGTCGGCTGGGTGACCGCGGCGTTTCAGACCGAGCGGTTCATGCAAGGACTGCTGGGCGAGGCCGGCACGGATCTGGACTTCGCGGTCTCCGACGGGACCCGGCGCGGCAGCGCTGCGCTGCTGTGGTCGACTGCGGGCGTCGCGGCAGACCAGGGTCCGCGACCGCTGCGCGCCCAGCCCGGCGCCGCATTCCAGCGCACCACGCGGGTCCGGCTGCCCGGCCGAAGCTGGGAGGTGCGCTACGTCGCCGGCTCGTCCTCCGGCTCGACGATGGGGAAGTTGTCGCCGTGGCCGGTCGTCCTCGGCGGCCTGCGGCTCCCCGGGCTGATCATGCTCGGGGCGCGCGGCGCCGCGCGCTGGCGCCAGCAGGCCGCGCTGCTGGAGGAGCAGGCCGTGATCCTGCGTGACGCTCGCGATGCCGCGGAGGCTGCGACACGTGCGAAGGCCGCGTTCCTGGCGACGATGTCGCACGAGATCCGCACGCCGATGAACGCGGTGATCGGGATGTCGAGCATGCTGCTGCGGGCGCCGCTGCGGCGCGAGCAGCGAGAGCGCGCCGAGGTGATCCGCTCCAGCGGCGAGCACCTGCTGCACGTCATCAACGAGATCCTCGACTTCTCCCGGCTGGAGTCCGGGCGCGTGGACCTGGAGCACGCGCCGTTCGATCTGCCGGCGTGCCTCGCGTCGGCTGTGGAGCTCGTCCGTGCCGGCGCCGACACGCGCGACGTGGACGTGCGGACCGAGCTCGCGCCGGGGGTTCCGCAGTGGGTCAGCGGCGACGTCAGCCGCTTGCGCCAGGTCCTGCTCAACCTGCTCGCCAACGCGGTGCGCCACGCCGGCGAGCGCGTGACGCTCGCCGGCGCCGCGAGCCCGCACGCCGAGGGCTGGCAGCTCACGGTCCGCGTCGCCGACGACGGGCCGGGCATCGCGATCGACGAGCAGCAGCGGCTGTTCGACGCGTTCACCCAGGGCCGCGAGGCAAAGCCGGGCGGGACCGGGCTCGGCCTGTCGATCGCCAAGCGCCTGGTCGAGGCGATGGGCGGCGCGATCGGTGTCTCCAGCACGCCCGGCGACGGCGCCACCTTCCACTTCACCGCGCTCGTCGGTGCCGCCGTCGCCGAGCCCCGACCGCAAGCGCCGGCCGAGCCGCCGGCCGGCGTCGACGCACTCCGCGTGCTCGTGGCCGAGGACCACCCGATCAATCAGCTCATGGCGCGCGACGCGTTCTCCGCGCTCGGCTGCGTGCCGGACGTCGTCGCGGACGGGGTCGAGGTCCTGGCCGCCTTCGAGCGCCAGTCCTACGACGTCGTGTTCCTCGACCTCCACATGCCGCTGCTCGACGGCCTGGCCACCGCGCGCGAGCTGCGCCGCCGGCTCGGCGCCGAGTGCCCGTGGCTCGTTGCGATGACCGCCGACGTGATGGAGGAGGCGCGGGCCGAGGCGCGCGCGGCGGGCATGGACGACTTCGTGGCCAAGCCCGCGACGTCCGAGGATCTCGCGCGCGCGCTGCGCGGGTGCGCCCGCAGGGAGCGGGTCGAACCCGCCGCCGATCCGATCGTGTGAGGTCGTGCGCCGATCGGCCTAGTCCGATCGGACGAGGCTCCCCGCGGAGGAGCTAGAACTCGTCGTGCGCTGCTCCACCGGTTCGTCCAAGCCAGGCGGCGGCGCAGACGACGAGGGCCAGCTGGTGCCTGTCAGTCGACCGGCATGCACCGGTGGACCCTGGTCGCCGGCGGATCAACGAGACGGTGGCCGGACACGGGGAAGATTCGGCCACCGTCTTGATCCGTCGCCCTCGCCCGGCGCTTCGTCGATCACGGCCCACAGCGTCAGCGCCCATTCACCGCCGGCGCCGGGGCGTTCCCCGGAGGCGTTTGCAGGCAACGAGACCGGCGAGAGCCCGTCACGGATCGCGTCCGGTTGCACGAGCGCACGCAGATCATCAAGCAACTCGGGATGCTTGACGACCTCTGCCGCGCGCCTCGGCCGCCGCCCAGACTCGTCTGAGCCGCTCATCACGAATCGGCGTGAGCGCGCCAAAGCGTGTCCGAAGCGCAGATTCGTCGACCACACTTCAGGATTGCCAGCAGGGCGACATAATCCCTCCCGAATCGGGGAGATGATTTGCCTGACGAGCTCCTATGCCGCGGGGGCGGTCCCGCGGCGAACGCGGGAGGCGCGGGACTTCTTGCGCGCGCCGGTGTTCTTGTGCAGCGCGCCGCCCTTGACCGCCTTGTCGATCAGGCTGACGAGCTCTTTGTGCTCGGCATCGGCGATCGTGTCGTCGCCCGCGGCGACGGCGACCTCGAGGCGGCGGAAGTACGTGCGCACCGCCGACGTGTAGTGGCGGTTCTCGAGGCGCTCGCGCTCGGAGCGCAGGATCCGCTTCTTCTGTGAGTGGATGTTGGCCATAAGCGTGAAGGCGCCGCGGGCTCAGCCGCGGCGGTCCCTAGAGTAGCGCACCGATCATGGCGCAAGCTGCCACCAGCGCCGCGGGGCGAATCGCCCGCAATACGGCGATCTTCTCGATCCTCACGGGGCTGTCGCGAATCGCCGGGCTCGTGCGCGAGGTCGTCGCATCCAGCTACTTCGGGACCAGCGGCGCGTTCTCGGCGTTCACGTTCGCCTTCCAGGTGCCCAACCTCGTGCGCAGCCTCGTCGCCGACGCCGCGCTGAGCGCCGCGTTCGTGCCGGTCTTCACCGAGCTCTTGGAGAAGGGCCGCAAGCGCGAGGCGTTCCAGCTCGCCTCGACGTTCGTCGTGCTGATCGTCGGCGCCCTGACGGCGATCTGCGTGTTCTTCGTGCTCGTCGCCCCGTATCTGATGCCGGCGCTGACGCCGGGCGACAAGTTCACGCCCGAGCTCGACAACCTCATGGTCGGCCTGTCGCAGGTGCTGTTCCCGATCGTCCTGCTGCTCGGCCTCAACGGCCTGTTCGTCGGGATCCTCAACGCCTACGACCACTTCACGATCCCGGCGCTCGCGCCGCTCGTGTGGAACTTCGTGATCATCGGCGTGCTCGTTGCGCTCAAGCCGCACTTCCAGGGTCCCAACCAGCTCTACGCCTACGCGATCGGCGTACTCGCCGGGACGGTCGTGCAGCTGGCGATGTGCCTGCCGGTGCTGCGCAAGCTCGGCTTCGTCTTCGAGCTGAAGGTGAACTTCCGCGACGAGCGCGTCAAGCAGGTGCTCGTGCTGATGCTGCCGATCACGCTCA
>JBBSQG010000246.1:0-5193 GCA_038258125.1 Solirubrobacterales bacterium | reverse complement strand
TGCGCTCGCCGGGCGCGATCGTCAGATCGATGCCGCCGAGCACCTCGTGGCCCTCGACATAGGCATGGCGGACTCGCTCCAGGACGACCGAGGCGTCGGCCGGGCGCGCTGGCGCGGCCGGCTCGGCGGGCACGTCGAGCGTCACGATACCGACGAGCCGGCTCAGGCTCGCGCCCGCGCGCTGGGCGTCGTCGACGAGCACGAGCAGGACGTTGATCGGGTCGAAGAGGCGGATGAAGTACAGCGCCGCCGCGGTGGCCGCGCCGACCGTGATCGCGTCGGCGCGCACGAGCGCGAAGCCGGTCGCGAGGATCGCCGTGATCCCGACCAGCTCGGCGAGATTCAGGCGCGCGAAGAAGCGCGTGATGAGGTTGACCGCCGTCATCGTGAACCCGAGCGCGTCGAGCGAGCGGCGCTCGACGCGCGCGACGTGCGCCGGCCCGAGACCGAACGCACGCACCGTGCCGGCACCCGATACCGAGTCGAGCAACTGCTGAGCGCGTGCCGCCGCGGCGCGCCGTTCGGCCGCGTAGACCGGTGCCGAGCGGCCGAGGTACCAGCGCAGCGTGTGCGCCTGGATCGGCACGGCGAGCAGGCCGGCCAGCGCCAGCCGCCAGTCCAGCACGGCCAGGCCGACGACGGTAAGGCCGACGATCAGCGCCGAGCTCGCCATCCGCGGCAGCGCCTGGCGGACGGCCTCGGCGATCTCCGCGACGTCGTCTGAGACGCGTGACACGAGATCGCCGCTGCCGGCCCGCTCGATCCGCGCCAGCGGCAACGTGAGCACGCGCTCGACGACGCGCTCGCGCAGATCGGCGAGCGCGCTCTCCCCGAGCCGCGCCACGAGCGCCTGGCCGATCGCGGTCAGCCCGCCCTGGACGACGGCGGCGAGCAGGAGGAGGATCGCCGCGCCGGTCAGGTCGGCGTCGGCGCCCTGCTCGCCGACGAGGTCGACGATGTGCCCGAGCAGGGCCGGGATCGCCAGCCCGGCGGCGGTCGCCAGCAGCAGCGCGACGCCCGCCGCGACGGCGATCCGCCGCGGACGCGCGATCGCGAGCGCAGCCCGGCGTGTCTGCGCGCCAGTGGCGATCGGCAGCGGCTCGTATGCGGTGCTCACTGCAGCACCAGCTCGCGGTAGCGCGGATCGCGGCGCAGCAGCTCGGCGTGCGTGCCGGCGGCGCCGACGCGGCCGGCCGTGACGAGCACGACGCGGTCCGCGGCGGCCAGCAGCGCCGGGCTGCTCGTGACCGCGATCGTCGTGCGCCGGGTGCGCAGGGCGCGCACGCGGGCGGCGATCCGCGCTTCGGTGACCGCGTCGACGGCGGTCGTCGGGTCGTGCAGGACGAGCACGGCGGCGTCGGTGGCCAGCGCGCGGGCGAGCGCGACGCGCTGGCGCTGGCCGCCCGACAGCGCGCGTCCGCGCTCGCCGAGCGCGCCGTCAAGGCCGCCGGGCAGCGCGGCCGCGACATCGGCGACGTCGGCGGCGGCCAGTGCGGCGTCGACGCGGCCCGAGGGTGCGGCGGCGAGGACGTTCTCACGCAGGCTTCCGTCGAACAGCTCGGCAGCGTGGGAGGAGACCCGCACGGCCGCGCGCAGGTGCTCGGGGTCGAGCGCGCGGAAGTCCTTTCCGTCGAGCGTCAGGCTGCCCGCCCGCGGGTCGGCGGCGCGCGCGAGCAGCTCGACGATCGCAGCCCCCTCGGCGGCATCGGCGGCGACGATCGCGACGTGCTCGCCGGCGGCGATCCGCAGGTCGAGACCGTCCAGGGCATCGTGCTGCACGCCGCGCAGCGAGATCGCCCCGGGCGGTTGCGGCGCGGGCACATCGGCTCCGCCGGCGATCGCGACGGGCGTGTCGAGCAGCCCGGCGACCCGGGTCGCCGAGGCGCGCGCCCGGGCCAGGCCCGCAACGACGTAGGAGCTCAGCGAGAATGGCCCGGTGAGGTAGCCGGTCAGCCCGACGGCGGCGATGAACTCGCCGAGCTCGATCTTGTCGTCGGCGACGAGCCGGCCGCCGATCAGTGCGACGAGCGCGAGGAAGGCGCCGGTCAGCAGGATGCCGACGCCGACCACCGCCGCCTCCGCGCGAGCCGCCCGCAGTGTCGCGGCGAGCGAGCGGCGGCTGGAGTACCGGTAGCGCTCGATCGCCGCGTCCTGCGCGCCGATGCCCTTCAGGACGCGCAGGCCGGCCACGAGGTCGGCCGCGACGCCGGTCGCCGCCGCCGCCTCGGCCTGCTCGGACTCCGCCCGGCGCACGAGCGGTCGCCCGAGCAGGTGGATGAGCACGAGCAGCGGCGGCAGGCCGGCGAGCACGAGCGTGCCGAGCAGCAGCGAGATATTCAGCAGGGCTATGGCGGCGACGGCGATGCCGGCAATCGCCGCCGCCGCGACGCCGATGACGACGTTGATCTCGCCGACGCGCGACGCGTCGGAGGTGGCGATGCTCAGCAGCCCGCCGGACTGGCGGCCGTCGGCGGCACCGCCACGCGGGTGCAGGATCCGCCGCGCAAGCGCCAGGCGCAGCTCGTGGGCAGCGGTCTCCGATGCGCGCTCGACGCGCCGGTCGCCGAGCCGGTAGGAGAAGGAGAGCACCGCGAAGGTGGCGGCCAGCACGCCGAGCCAGAGGCCGAGCGCCGCGCCGTCGCCGGGGACGATCGCGCGGTCGATCGTCGCCCCGACGACCACCGGGACCATCGCCTCGCCGGCCTGATGGCTGATCAGCAGCGCCGAGCCGAGCGCGAGCCGACGGCGCTGGCCGCCGATCGCGCCGCGCAGGACGCTGCGGCGCGTGTGTTCCCGGCTGGGCGGGGTGCGGCTCACGCGTCGCCGGCGACGCGCCCGGTGCCGGCGAGCGCCGCGGCGAGAGCTGCCGCGACCGCGTCGGCGGTCTCGCCGGCGTCCGAGCGCAGGCCGAAGTGGCCGCCGGACACCTCGCGCGCGTCGAAGCGCGCGGCGGTGACCTGCTCCCACGCGCGCATCGCGGCGATCCCCACGGTCGGGTCGTCGCGCCCGACGAGCGCCGTGATTCCGACCGCCAGCGGCGGCTGCCAGCGCGGCTCGTAGCCGGCGAGCAGCGCGTAGTCGGCGCGCATCGGAGGCAGCAGCAGCTCGAGCATGTCGGGCTCCTCGAGGATCTCCGGCAGCGTGCCGCCGAGCGCCCGCAGACCGTCGACGAGCTCGGCGTCTGTCGGCGTCGCCGATGGCGGGGGCAGGCCGCCGCCGTTCGGCCCCGCGCGGCCGGAGACGACGAGGTGGGCGACGCTGCCGGGGCTCACGTCCTCGAGCTCGCGCGTGACCTCGAAGGCGACCGAGGCGCCCATGCTGTGGCCGAGCAGGATCGCCGGCTCGCGCAACGCGCCGGCGAGCACGTCGCAGATGGCGTCGACCAGCTCGGTCATCGACGCCAGCGGCTCCTCGGCGATGCGGACCTCGCGGCCGGGATAGACGAGCGCCCAGGGATCGACGCCGGCCGGCGCGCGCGCCGACAGCTCGAGGAAGAAGCTTGCCGCGGCACCGGCGGGAGGAAAGCAGATCAGCGCCCGCCGCCCGGCCGAGGAGGGCCGCTGGCGGCGCACCCAGCGCTTGGCGCCGCCGCTGCTCACTGCGACGCCACAGCGGCCTGGCGCTCGGCCAGCCGCGCCGCCAGCCCCGCCACCGTCGGCGCCTCGAACAGGTCGCGGGCCGAGACCGCGACGTCGAGCGCCTTTCGTGCGCGACCGACGAGCAGGATCGCCCGCAGCGAGTGCCCGCCGAGGTCGAAGAAGCCGTCGTCGAGGCCGACGCGGTCGAGCTCGAGCACCTCGGCGAAGAGCTCGGCGAGCCGTGCCTCCGCAGGCGTCGTGGCGTCGTGCCCCGCACTCGCCGCGACGACGACCGGCGCCGGCAACGCAGCGACGTCGAGCTTGCCGTTGACGGTCAGCGGCAGCTCGCCGACGATCGTCAGGGCGGCCGGGACCATGTAGTCGGGCAGGCGGTCCTTGAGATCGGCGCGCAGATCGCGGGCGGCGGTCTCGGCGTCCGCCCAGGCGCCGACCTGTGTCACGACGTAGCCGGCGAGCCGGCCGGCGGCTCCGGGCCCGCTCGCGTCGGCGATCACGGCCGCCTGCGCGACGCCGGGGTGGGCGGCGAGCGAGGCTTCGATCTCGCCCAGCTCGACGCGGTGGCCGCGGATCTTCACCTGGTCGTCGGTGCGGCCGAGGAAGTCGAGCTGGCCGTCGGGGCGCAGCCGGACGAGATCGCCGGTGCGGTACATCCGCGCGCCGGCCTGGGCCGACCACGGGTCGGCGACGAAGCGCTCGGCGGTGCGGTCGAAGCTCGCGTGGTAGCCCCGGGCGAGGCCGGCGCCGGCGAGGTACAGCGCGCCCGGCGCGCCGACCGGCGCGCGCCGCAGCGCGCCGTCGAGCACGTAGGCGCGCGTGGGTCGGATCGGCCGCCCGATCGCCGGCGTGGCGCTGTCCGCCGTCCCGGTACCGAGCGCGTTGATCGTGTACTCGGTCGGCCCGTAGAGGTTGTAGCCGAGCGTGCCGTCGGTCTCGCGCAGCTGCTCCCAGAGACGGTCGGGCACCGCCTCGCCGCCGAGCAGGACGAGCGCGGGCCGGTGGCCGGCCGCGTCGAGCAGACCCTGCTCGACGAGCAGCTGGGCGTAGGTCGGCGTGACGTTGACGACGTCGATCTCGTGGCGGGCGCAGTACGCGACCAGCGCCTCGGCGTCGCGGCGCAGCTGCTCGTCGCAGACGTGCAGCTCGTGGCCCTCGACGAGCCACAGCAGCTCCTCCCACGACATGTCGAAGGAGAAGGAGACGGTGTGCGCGATCCGCAGCCGCCGCCCGCCGGCGGCCGCCACGACGGGGTCGAAGATCTCACGGCGGTGGTTGAGCTGCATGTTCGTCAGCCCGCGGTGGGCGGTGGCGACGCCCTTCGGCCGTCCGGTCGAGCCCGACGTGTAGATGAGGTAGGCGAGCTGCTCGAGGCGGTGGGGGAGGGCCCGGGCGAACGCCGGGCGCTCGTCGTCGCGCAGCGCGCCGCCGGACAGCACGCGCAGCTGGGCGATCACGCCGGCGTCGTCGAGCCCGATCCGCGCGCAGCCGTCGGGCGCCGGCAGGGGGGCGGCGGGGGCCGGGGCCCGCGGCCGCCGGCGGCGCGCGGCCGGGCGCGCCAGCCCCCGCCGCGCGCGGGCGGGGGGGCGCGCCCGCGGCG
>JBBSQG010000245.1:0-5194 GCA_038258125.1 Solirubrobacterales bacterium | reverse complement strand
GCCGCGCGTCAGGGGCGCGCGCGGTGCCAAACCAGACCGCGACCGTGTAGCCGAAGCCGACGGCCATGCGGGCGAGTTCGGCCGCGGCCGCCCCGCGTCCGAGCCAGCCGCGGCGGCGCGCTCCGCGCAGCGCGGCGACGGAGAACGCCATGTCGGCGAGGCCCTCGAGGTCACGCCCGAGCCGGGTTGGCGTCCCGCCGGCGCGCGCGAGCCGGCCGTCGAGGCCGTCGGTGGCGAGCGCGACCGCGCACATCCAGGGCGCCGGAGTGTCGGCCGCCGCCGGGGCGAGCCAGACGCGCACGAGCGTGCAGGCATCGGCGGCGCTGAGGTTGCACGGCTCACCGTCCTCGCTCTCGAGCATCCCGATGTGCCAGTCGAGCATGACCCAGGTCAGCGCCCACCAAGCGGCGAACGCGCCGCTGCGGCGGCGGTAGGGCTCGCGCCCGGCAAGCGCGAGCACGGTCCACGCCGCGGCGCCAAGGGCGATCCAGGCCCGCATGCGGCGCGCGGTCTGCGGCCGCGCGGCGCGCTGCTCGCCGGCACGCCGCTGGCTGGCGAGCAGGAAGCGCGCCGTCGCACGCGGCGCGAAGCGTGCCGCCCGCAGCATCGCGAGCTGCTCGCGGGCCCAGCGCTCGCCGTCGGTGAGCGTCAGATCAGCGTCCCGAAGACGTCGTCGACCTGGCGCCAGCCGACCGACAGCAAGAATCGGCTCGAGCGCCCGTAGGACTTCGCGCCGAGGATGAAGAAGCCCGGCTCGGGGGTGCGCAGCGTGTCGGGTCCGTGCTCCACGGCAGCGAGGCAGTCGCCGCCGCCCTCGCCGAGCAGCGCGGCGGCGAGGTTCATCGGCCCGCCCGTCGCGTAGCACTCGTGCACCTGCAGCTGGCGGTAGAGCCCGTGATCGCCGACGCCGCCGTTGAGCGCGAGGATCCGGTCGACGACGAGCGGCTCGGTCGTGCCGTTGCGCAGGGTGACGGCGATCCGGTCGCCGTCGCGGGCGTGCAGGGCCTCGGTGACCGTGCCGGTGCGCACGGTGACCTCATCGCTGACGCCGGCGGCGAGGCGCGCGGCGGCGGCGTTCAGCGCGGCGCGCTCGGGCAGCGGGTCGCCGGCGACGGCGCCCCAGTCGGGCTCCGGGCCGCGCACCGCCCACACGACGCTTGTGCCCGGCGCGTCGCGCGCGAACTCAGCGAGGGCGCGAGCGGCGGTCTGCGCGCTGTGGCCGGCGCCGGTGAGCAGGATCGTCCGCCCCGCCCAGGCCGCGGGCGCGGCGTCGAAGGCCGGCAGGAAGCGCTCGATGCGGTCCTCGAAGGCACGCTCGTTGACGGCCTCGATGCCGCCGTCGCCGAGGCGGTTGGGCTGGCCGTAGGTCCCCGTCGCGTCGAGCACGACGTCTGCGTGGACGATCTCCTCCCGTCCGCCGGGTCCCTCGACGAGCAGCCGGAAGGGCCGCCGCGCCCGGCGCACGTCGCCGACCGCCTCGTGCTTGAGCAGCCCCTCGCGGCCGACCGCCCGCACGCGGGTGGCCCAGCGGATGTGGTCGCGCAGCGCCGGTAGGGCGGCGACGGGCTCCAGCAGCTCGGCCACGAGCTGCTCGCCGGTCGGCAGCGCGGCGCCGGCCGGGGCGCCCGGCAGTGCGGCCCGCATGCGCCGCGAGACGTTCATGTCCCACGGCGTGAACGTGCGCACGTGGCCCCAGCGACGCACGTGGCCGCCGACCGCCGGCGCGGCCTCGAAGACCACGAAGTCGTCGCCGCGGGTGGCCGCCGCCAGCGCGGCCTCGAGGCCGATCGGGCCGGCTCCCATAATCGCGATGCGCGTCACGGCGGCTCCTCGTCTGATCTCGTTGCGCCCGGCGACGCACGATACTCAGAGGATGCCGAGGATCGCCGTATTCGGCGGCGTGTACGCCAACCCCTACGCGCTGCGCGCGCTATTGGACGACGCACGCGCCCGCAGATGCGACGAGCGCTACTGCCTCGGCGACCTCGGCGGCTTCGGCGCCGAATGCGACGCGATCTGGCCGCTGCTGCTCGAGCACGACGTGCGCTGCATCGCCGGCAACTACGACGTCGCGATCGGGCGCGGCGACGACGACTGCGGATGCGGCTACGCCGACCCGCGCGACAACGCCTTCGCCCAGCTCATGTACGACTACACGCGCGCCCACACGCGCGCGGACTTCGCGGACTGGATGGCGGCGCTGCCCGGCGAGCTGCGCCTGGACCTCGGCGGGGTCGACGTGCACATGGTCCACGGCTCGCCGCTGGCGATCAACGACTTCCTGTGGGAGTCGCTCGACGACGACAAGCTGGCGCTGCGGGTGGCCGCCAGCGATGCGCGGTTGCTGCTGTGCACCCACACGGGGATCGCCTGGACGCGTGAGGTCGAGGGCACGACGATCGTCAACGTCGGCGCGGTCGGGCGGCCGGCTAACGACGGGCGCCCGGAGGTCTGCTACGCGGTGATCGACCTCGCCGGCGGCGCGCTGCGCTCCGTCGAGCTCGTGGCGCTGCCCTACGACTGGCGCGCGCAGGCGGCGTCGATGCGCGCCGCCGGGCTGCCCGAGCCGTTCGCCGAGACGATCGAGACCGGCTGGTGGACGACGTGCCTGGAGGTCGTGCCGCCGCGCGAGCGGGCGCGCGGGGCGTTTCACGTCTACCGCGACGCGCTGCCCTCGGGCGACTTCGCGATCGACGGGGGTTGGGCCGATCCGCCGGCGCCGGAGAGCGACGACGAGCGTCCTGTCGTCTCGCTGTTCGGCACGGCGCTGTTTCCGGCCCGCCTGTGGATCTACACGAACTTCCACTGCAACCTCGCCTGCGAATACTGCGTGGTGGCCAGCTCGCCGCGCGCGCGGCCCCGCGAGCTGTCGCTGGAGCGCTTGCGCGCGCTCGTCGACGAGGCCGTCGACGAAGGCTTCAGCGAGCTGTATCTCACCGGCGGCGAGCCGTTCGCGCATCCGCAGATCGTCGAGCTGATCGAGTACGCCTGCGACCGGCTGCCGACCGTCGTGCTGACCAACGCGATGCTCTTCACCGGCCGCCGGCGGGGCGAGTTGGCCCGACTGGCCGGGCGGACGAACCTCACGCTGCAGTCCTCGATCGACGGCGCGTGCGCGGCGACCCACGACCGCTGGCGCGGCGCCGGGTCGTGGGTCCGTGCCATGGACGGGCTGCGCTACGCGGCCGGCGTCGGCCTGCCGCTGCGGGTCGCGATGACGCAGACGCCCGACAACGTCGGCGAGGTCGACGCGCTGCGCGACCTGCTGGCCGGTCTCGGCGTGCCCGACGAATGCTTCGCCGTGCGCCCGCTCGTCGCGCGCGGCTTCGCAGCCGGCGCGGGCGCGGACAGCGCGGGCGCGATCGAGGTCTCCGATGCGGTCATGGTCCCCGAGCTGACGATCACCGCCGACGGCGCGCACTGGCATCCGGTCGGAGCCGATGTCGGATCGAGCCCGGACTTCCATCTCGCGGGCGGCGAGATCGCGCTGGCCGACGCCAAGCGGCTCGTGATCGAGCGCTTCCTCGCGCTGCGCCAGGCCGACGGCTCGCTGCCTGACGCGTTTCGGTGCGCGGTGTGACGACCAGGCCGGACGCGATCTCCCTCTCGCGGCGATTGTCTAGCCGTGTCTAGCCACGGGCTAGACACCGCTAGACGTCTCCCAGAAGAGAGGGGCGCGGTCTGCGAGATGGGGACCGCGACTGTCCCGGCCGGGCCGCTGGTCTGCGTGCTCATCCCCACGCTCGACGAAGCGCGTGAGCTGCCGCGGCTGCTCGACCACATCGCGGCGCTGCAGGGGCGCTGGGATGTCATCGTCGCCGACGGCGGCTCGCGCGACGCCACGCGACAGATCGCGATCGATCATCCGCTGCACCTGCGCGTGATCGAACACCCCGGTGGCCGCTCGGCCCAACTGAATGCCGGCGCCCGCGCCGCGAGCGGCGACGTGCTGGTGTTCCTGCACGCCGACAGCCGGCTGCCGCGCGACGCCTACGCCTCGCTCACCGCGGCGTGGCGGGAGGCTGGGGTCGCCGGCGGCAACTTCGCGCTGCGCTTCGGCGACGAGCGCAGCGGGCACTTCGAGCGCACGCTCGGTGCCGTCTACCGCCTCCAGCGCCGCCACGGTTTCTACTACGGCGACTCCTCGATCTGGGTGCGACGCGAGACGTTCGACGCACTCGGCGGCTTCAAGGAGATCCCGATCATGGACGACTACGACTTCGTCCGGCGCCTGGAGCGCGGGCCCGGCCGCACCCGCTGCCTGCCCGGCCCGGCCACGACCTCGGCGCGCCGCTGGCGCGCGATCGGCATCCCGCGCACGGTCGTCTCCTGGTTCGTCATCCGCTGGCTCTACGTGGCCGGGGTCTCGCCCGCACGGCTGGAGCGCCTGTACCGGATCGTGCGTTAGCGTGGCCGCGATGGGCCGGCTGATGACGCGACTGCGCGAGCTCGAAGTCCTCACGCGCCCCGAGCACCCCGACCTGACCGCGGCGCTCGCCGCGCGCTGGGCCGAGCTGCCGGCGCACGTCAAGCAGCCCAACCAGATGCTCGGACAGCGCATGACGGGGTGCGAGGGAACGCACGGCGTGTTCCCGAAGTGCAACCTCGCGTGCACGCCCTGCTACCACGCCCGCGAGGCCAATCGCGTGCGCACCGACGGCGACCACACCGAGCACGAGGTCGACCGTCAGATGGCGCTGCTGCGCCAGCGGCGCGGACCGGGCCAGCACGCGCAGCTGATCGGCGGCGAGGTCACGCTTCTCGGCGCCGCGGACCACGCGCGTGCCTTGCGGGCGATGCTGCGCCACGGGCGCAAGCCGATGTCGATGACGCACGGCGATTTCGACTACGAGTACCTCCAAGCGCTCGCGCTTGACCCGCTGACGGGCCGGCCGCGCTTTGCCCATCTCGCCTTCGCCGGCCACTTCGACTCGCTCATGTTCGGGCGCCGCGGGATCAGGCGCGCGCAATCGGAGGCGGAGCTGAACCTGTACCGCGAGCGCTTCTGCGCGATGTTCGCGCGGCTGGAGCGCGAGCACGGCGTGACGAGCTACCTCGCCCACAACATGACCGTGACGCCGCGCAACGCCGACGAGGTGGCGGGCGTCATCCGCGACTGCCGCGACATGGGCTTTCGGATGTTCTCCTTCCAGCCGGCGGCGCACATCGGCAACCAGGCGCGCTGGAAGGAGTC
>JBBSQG010000244.1:0-5204 GCA_038258125.1 Solirubrobacterales bacterium | reverse complement strand
CCAGGCGCCGCACGACGAGCCGCGCCAGCGCAGGCGGCAGCGTCGCAAGATGGCTGACGGCGATGTGGTCGCGACCGACCAGCGCGGTGTCGACGACGGCGTCGAGCACGGCAGCCTCGTCGCGCAGCAGCTCGGCGGTGCGCACGACGTTGCGCTCGGCCGACGGGTGCAGCTCGCGCAGCGCGGGCACGAGCCCGGCGCGCGCGCGGTTGCGGGCGAAGGCGGGATCGGCGTTGGTGGGGTCCTCGCGCCAGGCCAGCCCGCGCGCCGTGCAGTGCGCCGCGGTCTCCTCGCGTGTCACGGCCAGCAACGGGCGCACGAGCAGTCCATCCGCCTGCGCCATGCCGAGCAGGGCGCGCCGCCCCGGCGAAGCGGCGAGGCGGTAGAGGATCGTCTCGGCCTGGTCTGACGCCGTGTGCCCGGTCGCCAGCCGCGCACCGCGGGCAAGCGCGAGCTGCGCGCCCGCGCCGAGTCGAACGTCGCGCGCCCATGCCTGCAGGTTGCCCGCGTCGGACGGGCGGCGGGCCGCGGTCAGCTCCAGGCGCACCCCCAGACGCGCACAGAGCGCGGCGCAGTGCCGCTCGTCGCCGGCCGCGCTCTCGCGCAGCCCGTAGTTGACGTGCAGCGCGCAGACCACCTCGGCGCCGGCGAGCCGGACGGCGACGTCGAGCAGGCAGACCGAGTCGCGGCCGCCGGACAGCAGCACGACGGCCGGCGCGCCGGCCGGCAGCAGGCCGGTCGCGCGGACGCGCTCGACAAGGTCCATCCCTGCGAGTCTAGGTGCTCCCAGGCGCTCCATTCGGGGTTCCCCTAGGGAACATTCCCGATAGGCAGCGCCGTCCGCAGCGCGGACACTGGCCACATGGAATCGACACCACCCACCCCCGCTCTCCCGCCACCGCCGCCGCCCTCCGAAGGCACCCCGCGGCGCCTGACCCGCTCGTCGACCGATCGCATGCTCGGCGGCGTCTGCGGCGGCATCGGCCGCTACTTCGGCATCGACCCGACGCTCGTGCGGATCGGCTTCGTCGCGCTCGCTCTGCTCGGTGGCACCGGCCTGATCGTCTACGCCGCGGCGCTGCTGCTCGTGCCGCTCGACGACGAGGCCGCGCCGGCCATGTCCAGCGGGCGCGACCGCAACGTCGCGATCGGCCTCGTGCTCGCGTTCGTCATCGCCTGCCTGGTGATCGGCGGTGGATTCGGGTTCGCGCTCGGCGGCGCGCTCGTGCCGATCGGCTTTCTCGTCCTCGCCGGCCTCGCCGTCTGGTGGCTCGTCTCCGGCGAGCGACCGACCGGCAGCCCGGGCAGCGTCGTACGCCGCGCGGCGCTCGGCGTGGGGCTCATCCTCGGCTGCTTCGCGCTCAGCGCGGCAAGCTTCTTCGCCAGCGGCCTGGGCGGCGGCGTCGTCACCGCGGCGATCGTCATCGCCGCCGGCGCCGGCCTCGTGACCGCCGCGTTCGTCGGCGGCGCACGCTGGCTCGTGCTCCCGGCGCTGGCGATCGCGCTGCCGCTCGCCTTCGTGTCGGCCGCCGGGATCGATCTCAACGGTGGATTCGGCGAGCGCGACGTGCGACCGGCCACCGTGGCCGAGCTCGAGGACGGCTACCGGCTCGGGGCCGGCGAGCTCGTCGTCGACCTGCGCGAGCTCGACCTGCCCGCCGGCGACCATCCGCTGCACGTCCGCATCGGTGCCGGCCATGCGCTCGTGATCGTCCCCAAGGACGTCTGCGTGGCCAGCCGCGCGAAGGTCGGCATGGGCGGCGTCGCGATCTTCGACCGTGACGGCGGCGGCATCGACGTCGACTGGAAGGACGCCCGCCGCGCGCCCGACAACACGCCGCGCATCGTCCTCGACGGCGATGTCGGGCTCGGCCTGCTCGAGGTGCGACACACGCGAGACAACCCGCGCGGCCATGATTGGGACGACCGCACCGACGAGCGCAACAGCGCCTGCAGCACGGCGTGAGCGGCCGGCGCCCCGATCCGCTGTCGCTCGTCGCGGGCGTCGCGCTCATCGCGTTCGGCATCGTGCTGCTGCTCGACGGGACCGGGACGCTGGAGCTGCATTTCGACACGATGGCCCCCATGGCGTTCGCCGTCGTGGGGGCCATCCTGCTGGCCAGCGGCCTGTCGCGGCGAGAATGACGACCGACATGACCGCCACTCCCCAGGTCGGCCGGCCGCGCTCGCTGCGCGACCTGCGCCGCGACCCGGACAACGGCATGGTGGCCGGCGTCTGCGCCGGCCTCGGGCGGCGGCTGGACATCGACCCGCTCCTGCTGCGGATCGTCTTCGCCGCGACGACGCTGGCCAGCGGCCTCGGGCTTGTCGCCTACGCGCTGGCGTGGATGCTCGTGCCGGCCGAGGGCGATACGCCGGCCGACGCGGCGCTTGCCGCCGCCGCACAGCGCACGGCGCGCCAGCGCCGAGCGGCAGTCCAGATCGCGATCGGCGTCGGCTTTCTCGTCGTCTCGCTGCTGCTGACGATCCGCGAGCTGTCACTGCCATTCTCCGACGCGCTGACCTGGCCGTTCGTGCTCGTCGCGGCCGGCGGCGCGCTGATCTGGCGCCAGTCCGTCGGGCGGCCCGGGGCGGCGAGCGCGGGGGCGCTCAAGCCACCGCGCGCGGTCGGGACCCACGCGGCGACGGCCGCCGCGCCCGTGACGCGCCCGTCACTGGCCGCTGGCCTGGAGGCCGGCAGCGGCGAGTCGCGCCCGGCGGTCATCTCGCGGATCGGGATCGGCGTGACGCTCGTCATCGCCGCGGCGATCGTCTTCCTGCAGATCACTGGCGCGCTGGCAGCCGCGACCGACGTCGCGCTGGCGGCGATCGTCGTGGCGATCGCGCTCGTCGTGATCTTCGCCCCGTTCTTCTTCCGGCTCGTCTCGTCGCTGTCGCTCGAGCGCGCCGAGCGGATCCGCTCCCAGGAGCGCGCCGAGGTCGCCGCGCACCTGCACGACTCGGTCCTGCAGACGCTCGCGCTCGTGCAGAAGCGCGCCGACGACCCGCGCGAGCTCGCCGCCCTCGCCCGCCGCCAGGAACGCGAGCTGCGCACGTGGCTGAGCGGCGCGCGGGCGCGCGAGGACGGCGAGCGCTGGCTGGCCGCGGCGCTGCAGGGCTGTGCCGACGAGATCGAGGCGGCGCACGGCGTCGCGATTGACGTCGTCGCCGTCGGGGACGCGCGGCTGGACCGCGACGGAGAGGCCCTCGTCGCCGCCGCGCGCGAGGCGATGCTCAACGCCGCCAAGTTCGCCGGCGACGCGGGCACCGTGGCCGTCTACGCCGAGGCCGCCGGCGGGCGCATGGAGGTCTTCGTGCGCGATCGCGGCCCGGGCTTTGATCCCGCCAACGTGCCCGCCGATCGCCGCGGCGTGCGCGAGTCGATCATCGGGCGGATGACACGCCACGGCGGGCGCGCGGCGATCCATGCCGCGCCCGGCGGCGGCGGCACCGAGGTCGAACTCGTACTCGAGCGCGGCGGTGATGCGTCATGACCGGGCCACGCGTCGTGCTCGTCGACGACCACGCGCTGTTTCGCGCGGGCGTGCGCGCGGAGCTCGACGGGCTCGTCGACGTCGCCGGCGATGCGGCGACAGTCACCGAGGCGGTCGAGCTGATCCGCGCGAGCGCGCCCGATGTCGTCCTGCTCGACGTCCACATGCCCGACGGCGGCGGCCTCGAGGTGCTGCGCCAGGTCGCGGCCGAGGTGCCCGCGACGCGGTTCCTCGCGCTGTCGGTCTCCGACGCCGCCGAGGACGTCATCGCGGTCATCCGCGCGGGTGCGCGCGGCTACGTGACCAAGACGATCTCGGGGACCGACCTCGCCGACGCCGTGCGCCGCGTGCACGAGGGCGACGCGGTCTTCTCTCCGCGCCTGGCCGGCTTCGTGCTCGACGCCTTTGCCGCGCATTCCGCCCCGGCCCAGGTGGGTCCGATTCCGGCCGCCGACGACGCCGAGCTCGACCAGCTCACCCCGCGCGAACGCGAGGTCCTGCAGCACATCGCGCGCGGCTACATGTACAAGGAGATCGCCCATCGGCTCGGGATCTCGGCGAAGACGGTGGAGGCGCATGTCTCGGCTGTGCTGCGCAAGCTGCAGCTCTCCAACCGTCACGAGCTGTCGCGCTGGGCGGTGGCGCGGCGGATGATCGACTGACGCCCGCTGCGCTCAGAACGACGGCGGGACCTCGGTCCCGCCGTCTGCGGGCGAAGGGCCCGCTGCCTCGGTCGACGGCGCTCGTCTTCGTACCGGCGGCGCCTTGCGGATGGCCAGCCACCCACTGTTTGACCTGGTAGCTGAGGTCTACGCCTCGGGCGCGGCGCTGTCAACGCCGCTTAATCTGGGACCGCCCGGCCGGAACCGCTCGCTCAGACCATCAGGTGCGGGTACTCGGCCTCGACGACCTCGCGGTACTGGGCGTAGACGGGCTTGGTGATCGGGATCAGCGCCAGCGCGGCCTTGACGTCCCCGCTCGTCTTGATCCGGCGCCGGGCGATCGCGATCGGGACGTTCTCCTTGCCCTGGAAGTACTTGTTGGCGACATCGGAGCTCATCGACATCTTGACCTTCGGCTTCCAGTCGACGTCGTCAGTCCACTCCCAGTGCAGGCAGCCTGCCTCGCCCTCCGCGGCGGCGCGGATGTTGACGACCATGTCGACGTCCTGGAACTCGAAGCGCTGCGGCACGTCGGCGTCGCGCAGCTTCGGGCCCATCTCAGGGTCCTCGCTCATGAGCGTGAAGATGCGGTCCATGACCGCGCGAAACTCCTTCGGGCTGCTGAACTCAGCACCCATGTGGTGACCTCCTCGGGACTGGCTAGGGCTCGGTGGGTGGCTTGGCCGCGGGCGGCTTGCGCGCGCGCGGCTTGGCGGCCGCGCGTGGCTTGGCGGCGGACGGCAAACTCTATACGGTTGAGGTCAGCAGTAGGCACAAGCAAGTCGCACAGGCGAATTTTGACGCGGCAGGCGTGGCGGATAAAGTGGAAATTGTGCAGGGACAAGCGCGTGATGTTCTGCCAAAAATTGCCGCCAAAGGTTCCTTCGATTTTGTGTTTATCGACGCGAATAAAGACGAATATCCATTCTATCTGGCATGGGCGACGGAAAATGTGCGTTCTGGCGGGATCATCGCGGTGCATAATGCCTATCGCAATGGCGGCGTACTCAATCCACAAGATGAAGCTGAAATTCGTACCCGTGAATTG
>JBBSQG010000243.1:0-5213 GCA_038258125.1 Solirubrobacterales bacterium | reverse complement strand
GGCGAGAGCTTGCCGGCGTAGGCCAGCCGCGGCGCGCCGTCGCCACGCGGCGGCCGGGGCTCGTCGAAGGCCGCGTCGGGCACCATCGGCGCCATCAGTAGGGGCTTGGTGGCCGGGACCGCGTCACGCAGCGCGTCGCGGACGGCGACGGTCTGGCAGACCAGCCGCGCACCGGCCGCCGACCAGCGCGCGGGCCGCGCATCGGCGGCGATCTCGACCCCCGGGCACGGAAGGAAGTAGGCCCACAGCCGGCCGCCGAACCGGCCGAGGCGCAGCACCTCCTCGACGGTCTCGTCGCCGCGCACGAGCGCGAGGTGAAATGGCCGGCGCTGATCCTCCCAGGCCAGCCGCTCGGCGGCGGCGACCGGCGGCAGGACGCTGACCTGCGACGGCTCGATGTCCGTTGCGAGCAACTTGATGGCGGGGTCGGCGGCGACTGCGCCCAGGATCGCGTCGCGCTTGTGGTCGACGCGCAATGGCACGGTCACCGAGCCGTGCGCCGCGAGCAGCGTCGCGGCGCCCTGCAGCCAGACGCTCGAGCCGTCGATCAGGTTCGCGTCGACCTCGGCATAGAGGGCGAGCGAGCGCCTCGCTACCACGCTTCGCTGCTAGCGGCGGACACGCCGCTGCAGGGGCGAGCGCCGCCGTGACGTGGCGACCCGCACGACGTGGGCCGCCTCGACGCTGCTCGTGTCGGCACGGTACAGCCGCTTGCCGCGACGCGCCCAGCCCGCCAGCCCGTCGCTGCCCGGCCAGCCGAGCGCTGCGACGTCGTCGCGTGCCGCGACCGTGAAGGTCGGGTCGAGGTCGGCGACGAACGTCTGCTCGCGTTGCTGCGGCGCTCCGCGCGGGTCGGTGCCCCCGATCACCTCGGCGTGCGCGTAGGTGGTGCACGACAGCAGCTCGCGCAGATCGTCCTCGCAGAACGTCACGTCACCGCGCAACGGCGCCACCCAGTTGCCATAGGCGAGGGCGGCGAGCTCACGCAGCCGCTCGCGCTCCCCGAGGTCGTCGGCTTGATGGACGAGGCGCACGGGCAGCTGCGGCGCGGCCGCCGCCAGCGCGTCGAGCGGGCCATCCACCGCCGCGTCGACCGGCAGCCCGACCAGCACCTCGGAGAGATGCTCGGCGGCCATGCCGATCGAGGCGAGCGTGCCGGCACCGGCCGCGGAGTCGACGAGCACCAGTGCGCTGACTCGAGGCGACTGGTCTGGCGCCCGGAAGCCGGCCACTCGCAGGATCTCCGCTAAGCGGTGCGCGTAGGTGTGCTGGGAGAGCACTGCGCGACGCCCCTGCAATGCCACGAGCCGGCGGTGGTGCGCGTCGTGCAGCAGGCGGTCGATCTGCGCGGTCGCCTCCTCCAGGGAGCTGACGACGGCGACATGGCCGCCGAGCAGCTCGTCGAACGCCCGCGATGGCGTGCTCACCACGGGCGTGCCGCAGGCGAGCAGCTCGAAGACCCGACGTGCGCACATCGTCGGCGACTCGGTGACTGAGTTGGAGTTGAGAAAGACGGCGTAGCGGCGGTAGGCCTCGCCGATCTCGAAATACGTCAGCCGACCGCGGATGTGCTCGCCGAAGCGCTCGGGGAAGCCGTAGGCGTCGCTGTCGCTGCCGAGCATGCGGTCGTAGATGTCAAGGCCGAAGGGACTCGCCGCGTCGAGCAGCAGCTCGAGCTCGGCACGGCGGGCCTCGTCGCGGTGGCGGTGGTAGGTGCCGGCGAACGCCGCGCGCAGGACGCGCTCGTTCGCCGCGATCGGGTGGTGAAGCCGCGGCTGGGCGGCGAACGGCAGCACGCCGACGGAACGCTCGCCCGCGAGCGCCGCGTAGCGCTCGACGCTGTCGGCGTCGGTCGTCAGCACGTGATCGAAGAGCGCGGCAGCGTCGGCGAAGCGCTCGTGGTGGACCGGATCCTCCGTGTTCCAGAAGACGGTGGGGATACCGCGCGCGCGGCAGGCCGAGACGAGCTCGCCCAATGCCGCCGGACGGCGCTGCGGATGGCTGGCGATCGCGCCCTGCCAGGCACCGCCGCTGCCGCTCCACGCAGATTCGACGAGCAGCAGGTGCGGCGGTCGCGAGTCGATCTGCGAGCGCCAGCCGTCGAGCGTCAGCGCCTCGAGGTCACACTCGGGCGCAAAGCACGCCGCGGACATCTCGTCGAGGATCGCGGCAACGCGCAGGCGACGCGGATCGATCGGCCCGTCGGCGAGGATCGCGGCGGCAGCATCGGGCGCCGTGGCCGGGACCAGCACACGCTCGACGCGCACCGCCGCGGGCGCTACCGGGGCGGGTGCCGATGGGGCGGCAACGGGCGCCGCGGGCTCGTCCTCCCCGGATTGCAGCTGCAGGACGCGCGCATCGCCGGCGTGCAGGCGCTCGGCCCAGCGCTGCTGCACCCGCGCCTGTTCGCGCCACTGGCCGCGCAGGAGGACCGCGGCGGCCGCCAATGCGCCCAAAGCGGCGATCGGGAGGACCGGCAGCACGCCGCTGGGCACGAACGTTGCCGCGACGGCCGCGACGGACACGATCAGCCCGCAGGCGATCAGGGCGGCGCTCTCCCGCGGGCGCCGCCGCAACGCCCATGCGATGGAAGCGATGCGGTACCAATATCCGTTGCGCAGCGCGACGAGCTGCTCAGTCCGCTCGGCCAGCCGCGTCTGCGCCTCGGCGAGGTCGGCGAGCAGCTCGCGTCGTTGGCGTGCCAGGCGGCGTACAGTCATCTCGCGCTTGGCGGAATCGGGGCCGACACGCGCCACCGCGAGCTCGGCCGTGACCGCGGCGAGGGAACGCTCGGCCTCCTCCGCGCGCTGGCGCAGCGCTGCCAGCTCGTTCGCCAGCCGCTCGACAGCCGTGGCCAGAGCGTCGCGGCGCACGTTGCTCGTACGAAGGTCGCGAGCCAGTCTGTCGCGCTCGAATGCGACGAGCGCATCGCTGGGGCTGGGCTGGCCTTCGGGCATCTGTTCGGGTTCTTTCGGTCGCCGGCGCAGGTGGTCGGGACTCTAGCGCCGGATGGGCGGGCCGGCGGATCTGGTACTCACGGCGAGCGCTACGGTCTGGCGCAGTGACGGCCATCCACCTCATCACCGCGTCCGCGCAGCAGGCTCGCGCCTACGGGCGCGAGAGACGCCGCGCCTACTGGTCGGGCGCACTGACGCTGGTGCTCGAGAAGCACGGGCTGCTCGACGTCGAGCTGCACAGCCACGAGGATCTCGACGTCGCGCGGCTCGACGAGGCGATCGTCGTGCTGGTGGGGGACTCCGGCGGTCAGGCCTGGCAGTGCGACCTGCTCGCGCTGGCGACCCACGGCCGCAGGCAGCTGATCGCCGAGGGACCGCTTCCGGCCGAGCTCGAGGAACGGCTGGGCGTGCGCTCGCAGCCCGCGCCGCGGGAAGGCTCGTTGCTCGTAACAGATTCCGCGATCCGGGCCGGGACGGAGCGTTACGGCGATGCCGTCGGCGGCCACGTCGGCGTCGGTGCCTGGGACAGCACCGAGCGCGAGCCGGCGATGGACTGGGCGGCACTGCGGGTGCCGATCGCGCTCGAGCGCGCCGCGGCCTGGCATGCCGCCGGCTGGGAATCGCGGCGCTGGTCACGTCCAGCCGACGTCGATGTCGTCGCGCTCGTCGAGTGGCTCGATGCCGTCGACACCAGCGAGCGCTGGCCGGCGGTCGTCGCCAGGGAAGGTCTCGTCGGTTGCAGCTTCGGCCTTTTCGGCTTCCTCGCCCAGAGCCACAGCTCTCCGCCGGCCGACGGTGCCCGTGCGCGCAAGTGGCCCCGGTCGGCCGGCACCGAGGCGCTGCTGCTGGCGTTGATCGATCGCGCCTTCGAGCGCGAGGGCCGGGTGCGTGCCCGCGCGATGCCGTGGCCGGCCGGGCACAGCTGGGCGCTGACCGTGCGTCATGACGTCGACCGCCCGATCGGCGCGGCCGAGGCCGGCGAGATCGTGTCTCGCCACCGCGCGGCCGGCACCGCGGCGACGTGGTACTGGCGGGCTCGTCGCGTCGAGGAGGAAGGCGGCGCCGAGGCGCTGCGCGCGGTGGTCGCCGCCGCAGGGCACGAGGTGGCGCATCACACCGAGCGCCTGTGGGCCGGCGACGAGCAGGAGCGCGATGCCCTCGAGCAGGCCGCCGGGTCGCCGATGCGGGGCAGCTGCGCCCACGGCGATCCGACGTGCTTTCGCTGGCAGGGCGCCCCCAACGTGCTGCGCGCGGCGGAGCTGGGCTATCGCTACACCGAACTGCTCTCGCACGCCCATCTGCTGCCGCATCGCTTCGCCGCCCTGCTCGACGACGGCGATGTCACGACGCTCGACGTCGTCTGTCTGCCGCACCACGAATCCTTCGACCGCGGGATGAAGCCCGGTCAGACGTACGCCGCGCAGCTCGACGTGCCGATCGATCGCTTCCGGCGCGCGTCAGGCTGCGTGCAGCTTCTCAACCATCCGGATCTGCATCGCGAGGAGTTCTTCGGCTTCCTCGAGCAGTTGTCGACCACAGGCCGCCTGGATGTCACCGCCGGCGAGCTCGCCGACTGGTGGCATGCGACCCACGTCCGTGAGCAGCTGCGCGTGCGTTGTGGCGCCGACGGAGCAATCGCCGTCGACGCTCGCCTGCCGCTGCGCGGGCTCGTCGTGGAGCGCCGCTGGCCGGACGGCCGGCTGGACTACGTGTCGCTCGACGTCAGCGGTCGCGCCCAGGTCGGCCCCGGTCCGGGCGCGTCCTCTCCGCTCGACCTGGCGCGGGCCCCCGTCGCGCAACGAGTGAGCGACTGGGGGCGCGATGTCGCTCCCCGGTTCGCAGCGCTGCTCGGGCGAACCGACCTTCCGACCGGCGATCCGCGCCGCGTCACCGCCGAGATCAACTCCACGCTCGTTCCGGAACGCGCCCACGAGCTCCTGCGCCTGCGCCGCAGCCTCACCGGGGAGCGCGGCCTCGAGGGGCTCGACGTCCTCGACGCAGGGTCCGGCGTCGGCGCGCTGACCCTGTATCTCGCGCTCGGCTGCGGCGCACGCAGCGTGCTCGGCGTCGATGCGCGGGAGCCGCTGGTCCGCTCGGCCGAGCAGATCGCGGTTGCGAGCGGCGTCGCGAACGTGCGCTACGCGGTCGACGACGTCACGGCGCTGATCCAGCTCGAGGACGCCTCGGTGGATGTCGTGATCGCCAACAACGTCTTGAGCTACCTCAGCGGAGCCGAGCAGCTCGACGCCGCGCTGG
>JBBSQG010000242.1:0-5237 GCA_038258125.1 Solirubrobacterales bacterium | reverse complement strand
GTTCGCACCCTCTTCTCCGCCGTGTCTAGCGATGTCTAGCCGGGGGCTAGACATCGCTAGACAAACGTCACCAGCAGGTGGTCGGGGGTCCAGCGAGTGTCGCAGCGGACGACAAGCGGCACCGGTCCGGCGGCGATGAGCGGCTGCTCCTACCGCGCATTGCGACAGCGCGCACCTCGGCGATGATCGCGTGAAGGCATTGAGGAATGGCAGCTTCGGGGCTATATCCGCCCCAAGGTGCCATCCGTCACCGCTACCGCGCCGCCGATGACGCAGGCGACTCGCGAGGCCAGCACAACCGATCCACACAATCCGCCGTGACGGCCGCTGTTCCCACGCACTGCCCCCTTCGCGTGGCTGGAGCGGCGGTCGTCCGCGCGTCCGGCGGCACTCCACACGTCCACGAATGCCCATTCCGGTCACAAGGCGCGGCCATCGGCCCGGACCGTCGCTGGCTACGAGCCGCCGCATGGCTCGATCTGTCAGGCCACGTTCGCACGCTGCGGCGAGTTCGCAGCCTGGCGGTTGGGGCGTCGCGCCGGCATCGGCACGAGCGTTCATGCGTCCAGCACCATTTCTGGTTGCTCGGCAACGCTCAGCGGCCAGCGATCTGCAGGGGCGCGCATCGAGCGATCACGTCGAAGTCGCGATCGGCGTGCGGGAGAGCCGCGCCGCGCCGCATCGCGACCACCGCTCTGATCTGAGGCAGTCCGGGGAGACCGCGGATCGTGACACCCGCGGTCCGGCATCGCCGGTACAGATCAGCCGCGCGTTCGTAGTCCCTCGGACCGTCGGTGGGCATGTACACACAGCTGCCGGTCGCTCGCAGAACCTCGATCCAGGCGGCGTATCTCGGCCAGGATCACGCGCGGGCATCCACCCTTCGAGTAGCTGGACCAGCCCGGACTACAGGTGGTCGGCGCCCGACGGATGGCGCTCGAGGCCGCCCTCGGCCTCGCTCGGCGGCGTCTCGGGCTCCCAGTCGACGGAGTCGCCGAGCGCGGCGCCCTTGAGCACCTTCAGCGTCAGCAGCGCGCACTTCATGCGCGTCGCGGAGATCTGGATGCCGAGCAGGTCCAGGACGTACTGGCGATCGAGCTTGAGCAGCTCGTCGATCGTCATGCCCTTGATCTCGTCGGACGTCATCGAGGCCGAGGCCTGGCTGATCGCGCAGCCGTGGCCGGAGAAGCGCAGATCCTCGATCAGGCCCTTGCCGTCGGTGCGGATCTCGACGGTCAGCTCGTCGCCGCAGAGCGGGTTTGAGTCCTTGAAGGTGAGGTCGAACGGGTCCAGGTGGCCCCAGTTGTGGGGGCGCTTGTAGTGCTCGAGGATCTCTTCGCGGTAGATCGAGTCCATGCTCATTCGAAGATCTTCCTTACGTCGTTGAGGGCATCGACGAGCGCGTCGACATCGGCGCGCGTGTTGTGCACGGCAAAGGAGGCGCGCGTCGTCGCGGGCGTCCCGAAGCGCTGCATGAGCGGCTGCGCGCAGTGGTGGCCGGCACGCACGCAGACGCCGCTGGAACCGAGGATCTCGGCGATGTCGTGCGGGTGGGCGATGTCGAGCGTGAAGGCGACGAGCGCGCCGCGGCGGTCGGCGTCCAGCGGGCCCATGACGTGGACGTCGGGCAGCTCGGCGAGGCGCTCCAGGGCGTAGGCGCAGAGGTCGCGCTCGTGCTCGCGGATCGTCGCCATCCCGATCTCGGTCACGAAGTCGACGGCGGCGCCGAGGCCGATCGCCTCGGCGATGTTCGACGTGCCGGCCTCGAACTTCGCCGGCAGCTGCCCGTAGCGGACCTCCTCGACGGAGACCGAGGTGATCATGTGCCCGCCGCCGAGAAACGGCGGCATCGCGTCGAGCACGTCCTTGCGACCGTGCAGGATGCCGATGCCGGTCGGCCCGTAGAGCTTGTGACCCGTCCAGGCGTAGAAGTCGGCGTCGATCTCGGCGAGATCGACGGGCATCTGCGGCACCGCCTGCGAGCCGTCGACGAGGACGACGGCGCCGGCCGCGTGGGCCTTGGCCACGATCTCGGCGACCGGGTTGATCGTCCCCGCGGCGTTGGAGACGTGGCCGACGGCGACGAGCTTGACGGTGCCGGTCGCCAGCAGCGCGTCGAGCTGGTCGAGCTTGAGGCACGCCTCGTCGTCGACCTCGACCATCTCGAGCGTCGCACCCGTCTGCTGGCAGAGCATGTGCCAGGGGACGAAGTTGGAGTGATGCTCCAGCTGCGTCGTGACGACCGTGTCGCCGGGGCCGACGTGCGCGCGCCCCCACGTGTACGCGACGAGGTTGATCGCCTCGGTCGCGTTCTTCGTGAAGATCGTGCAGTTCGCGGGCCAGTTCATGAACGCCGCGATCCGGTCGCGGGCGCTCTCGAAGAGCTCGGTCGCCTCGGCCGCGAGCGCGTACACGCTGCGGTGCACCGTGCCGCGATGGTTCTCGTAGTAGTCGTCCATCGCGGCGATGACGGACTGATGCGTCTGCGACGTGGCCGCCGCGTCCATGTAGATGACCCCCTCCCGCCTCAGCGAGGGGAAGTCCGTGGCCAGCGGCGTGTCGGCCAGGGTGCTCACGCGGCGGACCCGACTTCGTCGCGGATCTTCGCGTAGCCCTCGGCCTCGAGGCGGTCGACGAGCTCGGGGCCGCCGTCGGTGGCGATCCGCCCGTCGAACATGATCGACACCTTCGTCGGCGTGACCATGTGCAGGATGCGCTGGTAGTGGGTGATGATCAGCACGCCCATGTCGGCGCCGGTCGCGATGGTGTTGACCCCGTGGGCGACGACGTTGAGCGCGTCGATGTCCAGGCCCGAGTCGGTCTCGTCCAGGACGGCGAGCTTGGGCTGCTGGAGCGCCAGCTGGAGGATCTCCAGGCGCTTCTTCTCGCCGCCGGAGAAGCCCTCGTTGAGGTAGCGCGCGCTGAACTCGCGTGGCACGTTGACGAGCTCCATCGCGGCCTCGACGGTCTTGCGGAACTCCTTCAGCGAGATCGCGGCCTCGCCGCGCGCCTCGCGATGGGCGTTCATCACCATGCGCAGGTACTTCGTGATCGTCACGCCGGGGATCGCGACCGGGTACTGGAAGGCCATGAACAGGCCCATCCGCGCGCGCTCGTCGGGGTCGGACTCCGTGATGTCCTCGCCGCCGAAGAGGATCTGCCCGTCGGTGACCTCGAGGCTCGGATGACCCATGATCGCGTTGGCGAGCGTCGACTTGCCCGAGCCGTTGGGGCCCATCAGCGCGTGGATCTCGCCGGGCGTGACGGTCAGGTTGACGCCCTTGAGGATCTGCTTTTCCTCGGCCTGGACGTGAAGGTTGCGAATCTCAAGCTCGGGCATATGTCCTCGTATTCTCCTTCGTACCGGGTGGCCTGATGGATCAGGCGGGAGCTGGGGTTCTGGCGTCCGGCGCCGCGCGCTCGCCGACACGCGGCAGCTGGCGGGTCTGAAAATCGATCAGCTCGGCGAGCGTCGTCTGCGCGAGCGTGTTCGTCACGCCGACCTGCACGCGCGTCCACAGCAGCTTCGTAGCGCAGCCGCGGCCGGAGTCGTCGTGGTGTGAGCACAGCACGCGGCCGTCGTCGGCGCGATCGTCGACGAAGCACTCCATCGGCGCCAGCGAGCCCTCCAGCGCGAGCACGACCTCGTCCATGTGGATCTCGTCCGGCCGGCGGGCCAGGACGTAGCCGCCGTGCGCGCCGCGCGTGCCCTGCACGAGGCCTGCGCGCTTGAGCAGCGCCACGAGCCGCTCGAGGGAGGCGAGCGGGAGGTTCTCGGTGTCGGCGATCGCCTTCAGCGAGACGGGCTGCTTGTCACCTTGGCGCCCGACCTCGATGAGCAGGCGGACGCCGTACTCGGCCTTCGTCGTGAAGAACACCGCGTAATCCTACCAGCGGGGTCGGGATAAGGCCGGCCGCGTGTGGCGGTACCGGCAGATCCCCGGGTATCGGGAGCCCGTGGCGTCCGGGATCGGCTCAGAAGCGCCGCACCGCAACGCGCACGCGCCCACCGCGCGACCACGCGAAGATCGCGTAGCGCCCCGCCGTGTGCAGGTCGCGGTTCGTCGAGTTGCAGTGAATCGGCGACGGCGGTGGGCCCTTCGGCTCGGCGATCTCGCGAAACCGGCCGTCCCCCCAGGCCAGCCGCGGGACCTGCGCGTGGCGAGCATCAGCGCGCCGGACTTCCAATGGAACGCCAGCGCGCTCGTGCCGTCTGCGGCGATGGCGGCGCGCGGGACCGGCTTGCGCTGCTCGTGGTCGCCGGCGGGGAAGCTCGAGGCCTTGGTCCAGCCGGTGGTGGCGGACGCGCCGGCCGGCCCGCCGGCAAGCAGCGCGACGGCCGTCAGGAGTGCTGCAACGATGGTTCTGGGGTGCGCACGGTCACGGAAACTGCGCGTGCGCACACACGGTTGGGCGACAAACCGCTAGAAGTGGTCACCACATGCCCCAATTCGCACCAGGTGACGTCTTCGTCGAGTACCGCATCGATGGCCTCGCCGGACGCGGAGGCATGGGCGTCGTCTATCGCGCCACGCAGCTCGGTCTGGAGCGAACCGTCGCGCTGAAGATCATCACGCCGGCGCTCGCCGACGACGAGGACTTCCGCCGGCGCTTCGTCGCCGAGTCCAAGGCCGCGGCCTCGGTCGAGCACCCGAACGTCATCCCGGTCTACTACGCGGGCGAGCGCGAGGGCGTGCTGTTCATCGTCATGCGCTATGTCGACGGGCCCGACCTGCGGGCGCTCGTGCGCGGCGCCGACCGACTCGACGCCGACCGCGCCGCGCACATCGTCGCCGAGATCGCCGGCGCGCTGGACGCCGCGCACCGCCACGGCCTCGTGCACCGCGACGTCAAGCCGGCGAACATCCTGCTCGACCAGGACGACCATGCGTACCTGACCGACTTCGGGCTGACCAAGGGCGCGGCGACGACCGGCGCGGCCGGGCTCAGCCGGACCGGCGGCTGGGTCGGCACGCTCGGCTACGTCGCTCCGGAGCAGATCCGCGGCGAGCGCGTCGACGCGCGCACCGACGTCTACGCGCTCGGCTGCGTGCTCGTCTACGCGCTGACCGGCAAGGCGCCCTACTCCGGCGACAGCGACGAGGCGACGCTGTGGGCGCACCTCAACGCGCCGCCGCCGAGCGAGAGCGTCCCGCCGGAGTTCGAGGGCGTCGTCGCGCGCGCGCTGTCCAAGGACCCGTCAGATCGCTATCCGTCGGCCGGCGATCTCGGCCGCG
>JBBSQG010000241.1:0-5259 GCA_038258125.1 Solirubrobacterales bacterium | reverse complement strand
CGACCAGGAGGAGGCGATGAGCATCGCCGCGACGGTCGCGGTCATGCGCGACGGTCGGGTCGAGCAGTCGGGCACGCCCGAGGAGGTCTACCTGCGGCCCGCCTCGCGCTGGATGGCGGAGTTCCTCGGCGACATCGAGGTGCTGCCCGGCGATGCCCGCGACGGGCACGCGAGCTGCGAGCTCGGCAGCGTGCCGGCGACTGGAGTCAGCGGAGCGTGCGATCTGCTCGTGCGACCCGAGTCGGTGGCGATCGGCGTCAGCGGACCGGCCAGTGCCGCGCACGCCGAGGTCGTTTCGCGGCGCTTCTTCGGCCACGACCAGCTGCTCGGCCTGCGGCTGCCGTCCGGCCAGCAGATCAGCTCGCGGCGGCTCAGCTACCCGGCCTGGCATCCCGGTGACCGCGTGCAGGCGTGGATCGAGGGCCCGGTCGAGGTCCTGCCGCGCGCGGCGGCCGCCGCCCGGTAGCCCGTTGACCTCCGGCGCGAGCCGGGACGTCAGTCGTCGAAGTTGAAGTCCCGAGGCGGGCGCTGTTCGAACCAGAGCCGGTCGTGTTCGGGCGTCTCTTCGAGGAAGTCCGGCGTCTCCTCGAGCACGTCGTCGGGATCGCCCTCGTCGTCGGCGGGGACGATGTCGCTCTCGGGAGCGGGGCGCGGCGGGTCCGAGCCGCGCTCCGGCAGGGGCGGCGGCTCATAGCCCGCCGGCGAACCCGGCGGGGCAAAGCTCGAGTGCGCAGGCGGCGGTTCCTCGGCCGGGTGTTCGTCGGCCGCGTCGGCCGGCGCGGGCGGTGCGGGGTCGGCCTTCTTGCGCCCGATACGCAGGCGCGCGAAGCGCGAGGGCGGATCGGGCGCCTTCCCCGGATCGGGCTCCGGTTCGGGGTCGGGCCCCAGGGACCAGGGGTCGGACTCCGGCTCGGGCTCCGGGAACGGCGCGGACTCGGGCGCGCTCGCATAGGACGGGGGCTCCGGATCGGGCGCAGACTCCGCGACATAGGCACGCCAGGCCGGCTCGCTTGGTGGGAGCGCCTCGGCTGGAGGTTCAGGTTCAGCGTCGTGCCTGTGCTCGGGCTCAGGCTCGGATGCCGGGGCCGGTGGCTCGTAGGCGGGCGGCGCTGGAGGCTCGTAGCCGCTGGGGGCGGGCGGCGGCTCGTAGGCGAGATCGGGTTCGACCGGGCTGAGGGCGGTCGTCGGCTCCCCCTCCCACGGCGCGGCGTCGGCCTCAGCCAGCGGGCGCTCGGCCTCGTCCGGCGGCGCCTGGAAGCTGTCGGGCAGATCGGGCGCGCCGTCGAGCCCGCGGCGGACGGGTCCGAGCGCCTCGCTCTCCTGCCGAGAGATATCGACGGCATCGGCGCCGCGCCGCCGCTTGAGATCGAGGTGCTCGCGGATGGCGTCGTCCAGCAGTCCCATCCCGGCGAAGCCTACCTCGCTCGCACCGACATGTTCTTCCCACCGCGCTTTGCCTCGTAGAGCGCGCCGTCGGCGGCCTGGACGAGCAGCCCTCCGTCGGCCCCGGTCGAGCGCGCGGAGGCGACCCCGCAGCTCGAGGTGACCGACAGCGCCCCGACGCCGTCCAAGCGCCCGATGCGGACCTGCCCGATCTGCTCGCGGATGCGCTCAGCGCGGTTGAAGGCGCCCTCGAGATCGGTACCGGGCAGGATCACCGCGAGCTCCTCACCGCCGTAGCGGGCCGGGAAGTCGATCTCGCGCGAGCCGTCACGCAGGACACGGGCCACTTCGCGCAGGACGACGTCGCCCTGCTGATGGCCGTATGAGTCGTTGACGTCCTTGAAGTCGTCGAGATCGATCAGCACGAGCCCGAGATCGGTGCCGAAGCGCTTGGAGCGCTCGATCTCGCTCGCGAGCGCGTCGTCGAACGCGCGCCGGTTGGCCAGGCCGGTGAGGTCGTCGGTCACCGACTGGCGGGCAGTCGTCTCGTGCAGCGAGACGTTCTCCATCGAGCGCGCGACCTGGCCCGCGAGGTAGGAGAACAGCTCACGATCGCCGGCCGCGAAGGGCCTGCCGCGGCGGGCCACGGAGACGACGCCGACGATCTCCGGGCCGCCGTCGGCGCCGCGCAGCGGATGGGCGATGGCCGTCACCTCGGCGACGGTCGTCTCGCGCGTGGCGCCGGTGGCGAGGGCCTCCTGCTCGACCGCCTGCAGGGCGTCCTGGAGGCCGTCCATGCCGCCGACGCGCGAGCGTTCCTCGAGCACGCCGTGACCGGCCATCCGCACGCAGGCGCGGCCGGCCTCGGCGGCGAGGCCGTCGACGGCGGTGCGCACGACGATCTCCAGCAGGGCGTCGCGGTCGAGGTTGGAGGCGACCGCCTCGCCAAGGCGGCGCATCGAGTCCTGCACGCGCCCGCGTTCCTGGGAGAGCTCGGCGAGCCGCCGCTCGAGCTCGCCTGACATCTTGTTGAACTCCTCGCCGAGGGCGGCGAACTCGTCGCGGCCGACCGTCGGCACCTTGGCGGAGAAGTCACCCGCGGCGAGCTTGCGCGCCGCGGTGAGAAAGCCGGCGATCTCGCGCTGCAGCGTGCGCGAGACAAGTACCGCGCAGGCGATCGCCAGCAACAGGAAGCCGACCAGGATGAAGCCGGCGAACGTCTTGTTATCCGACGGCGAGGAGGTGTCGGCGCTCAGCGCGCCCCCGCGCGAGCCGAGCGTGAGCACCCGGATCCGCTGGCCGGTGAACGAGCGCGACGCCGTGAACTGGCGGACGCGGTACTCGGTGCCGGCGATCTTCGCCGTGGCTCCCTCGGTGGTCGGCAGCGTTAGCGCGTTCGCGGCCGGCAGCGAGCTGGCGAGCACCTTGCCGCCGTTGATGACGATCGTCTCCAGGCCGGTGACCGTGCGCGCGCGGGTCACGTAGCGGCGCGCGTCGCTGACGGAGACCTCGAGCCGACCGAGGTCCTTGCCGCGCGCGGACTTGATGTCGCGCACCGCAGGGGCGATCGCGTAGCGCGTGCCGGCGCGCACCAGGATCTTGCCGTCGCGGACGAACAGGATGCGCGTGATCCCGCGCGCCTTGGTGATCGCCTCTGCCCGCTCCTGCGTGCGCTCGAGGTCGCCGTTCTGCAGCGCCGTGCTGAACGCCTCGTCCCGGCCGACCTGGTTGGCCAGCGCGGCCTGGGCGAGGGCGATCTGGTCCTCGAACAGCGCCTTGGCCGCGCGCTGCTGCTGAAAGATCGCCGCCTCGAACTTCCCGTTCTCGCTCTCGTCGATGAGCCGGAAGAGCAGGAACGCCACCGCGAGCATCGGAACGATGACGATCAGCACGAAGAACAGGGTCAGGCGATTGCGAAAGCTCACGAGTGGTGAGCGTATCGGCGGATGCGAGGAATTCCGGGAGCCTCGCAGCGCATGGACGCCGGTACACTGTCCGGGTCTCGGGGCTATAGCTCAGTTGGGAGAGCGCCTGGATCGCACCCAGGAGGCCGGGGGTTCGAGTCCCCCTAGCTCCACTGTGAACCTGACTGACTGACTCGAAGACGTCGATGGCAGGGGCGGAAAACCGCCTGCGCGACCTCGTCGCAGGACTTGGGAAAGGGCGTCGGACGGGTGCCAATGGGGTTCACGCACCCGAAGCGGTCGCGTCTGCTGCACGTAGAACGCGGGCGGCGCGGCGCGAGCCTGGCGCGAAGCTGCTCGCTACGAACATCTACGCGCCAGGGTCAGCACGCGGCGGACTACTCCAGCGCGTAGGCCACCGCTCGCACGAGCGGCGCCGCCAGCGGCTCGGCCTGGCGCACGATCTCGGCCACGGCCAGGCCCGCCAAGACATCCATGAGGTAGTGCTCGCCGAGGTAGACGACGGAGAACGCCGCGCCGGCGACATACACCCAGCCGACCGTGCCGTGGGCGCGGCTGATCTCCGACAGCGCCATCGCGGTCATGGCCGCCGACGAGATGTGGTCGGAGGGCATCGAGCCCCACGGGTTGCCGGGCACCTCCTCGTCCTCGCTGGGCGGTGGACGGTCGACGATCTTGCAGACGACGCGGCGCACGACGCGCTGCACGTCGCCGTCCCTCCGCCCAGCGACCTCCGACGCCCACCACGGCGGCGCGGTCGGCACGAACCAGTAGAACGGCGTCGTCAGGTGGTAGGAGGCGGCCAGCCGGCCGGCCGCGCGGGGGACGTACTGCGGGTGGCGCAGCAGCGCGTAGCCGAGCAGCACGTGGGGCAGAAACCACGAGCCGTAGATCACCGTCACAGCACCATCGAGCAGCGACACCTCGCCCGTGCGGCGCAGCGCGCGCTGCAGGCGCTGGCCGGGCGGCACGCCGCCGCACAGCGCGCTGTCGAAGCGGATCGGATAGTCGATGTTCAGCCGCCGGCGATGCGTGCCCTCGTCGTCGGCGGGCAGCTCCCAGCTGATCTTGAACAGCCACATGTAGGCCATCCCGGCCGCGGCGTACCGCGCGCGACTGCGCGGTGGCAGCGCGGCCGCGACGGCGAGCGGCGTGGCGCTGGCGATCGCCATCGCCAGCCAGGGCGGAAGCTTGGCGCGGGCGCGAAACGTCGTCAGCGCGATCGCCAGCGGCGCGTAGCCGATCGCGGCGTAGTGCACCTGGCGCTGGAGCCGCCGGCGGCGGGTGACGCGGCGTCGATGGTGCGCCGCGTCGTCGATCCACCGTACGAGCAGGGGGCGGCGGGCCGGGCCCTGCCGGAGGTAAGGGGCCGGGCGGCGGGAGCGACGGCGGGCGGGCCAGGCGGCATGCACGCTCGACCATTGCCCCGCCCTCGCCCCGCGGCAAACCTCGGTCCAGGCCGGGCTCCACCGGTCCTCGCGGGGAATCGCCGGCCGGCCGCCGATGCCGGTTTACCCTGCAAGCAGCCTGGGTACCGGGATCCGGTTCGGGACGAGCGACGACGCTGGGGGTTCACGCAGCATGGCAACGGGCGCAACGCCGGCCGGTCCTAGAGCGGCTGCGGCGAACAGCGGCGGCGGACCGCAGCGCGAGGACCCTGCGCTGGAGGAGCTGCTGCGCGTGCTGACCGCGGCCCGCGACGGCGACTTCAGCGTCCGCCTGCGCGCCCGCCGGCGCGACGTCATCGGCGACATCCAGCAGCGCTGCAACGAGCTGATCGCGATCAACGCCCGCCAGGCCAAGGAGCTCGCCCGCGTCGCCCGCATCATCGGCCGCGAGGGCCGCATGACCGAGCGCGTCTCGCTCGGCACCGTCGACGGCGCCTGGAATGACACCGTCGAGTCCGTCAACGCGATGATCGACGACCTCGTCCGCCCGACGACCGAGATCT
>JBBSQG010000240.1:0-5272 GCA_038258125.1 Solirubrobacterales bacterium | reverse complement strand
CATGACGATGCCGTGCGGGGGCCCCGGGAACGTCTTGACGTAGGCGACCGGGATCCGCATGTCCTCGAGGCGCAGGGCCTTGAGCGGCTTGAAGCCGAAGACGTTGCCGATGATCGAGGAGGTGAGGTTGGCGATCGAGCCCTCTTCGAAGAGGTCGATGTCATAGGCGATCAGCGCGATGTACTGGCCCGGGGTGCCCGGGACCTCCTCGACGCTGTATGCCTTGGCCTGGTAGTGCTCGTATGGCGTCAGGCGGTCGGTCCAGACGACGGTCCACGTGGCGGTGGAGGACTCGCCCGCGACCGCGGCAGCGGCCTCGATCGGGTCGACGCCCTCCTGCGGCGTGATCCGGAAGGCGCAGAGGATGTCGGTGTCCTTGACCTCGTACTCGGGGTTCCAGTAGCCCATCTCGGCGTACGGCGTGACGCCGGAGTCCCAGCGGCTCTTGGTCTTCTTCTGTCCGTCCTTCTCAGTGGTGCTCATTCCATCCTCTCTAGGTGTGCGCTGTTTGCGACACTACCCATTTGATCGAAAGGTAAAAAGCAAAAGATTCTGGCTTTTCCATAGGTGATCTCCTATGGGTGGACTGGCGTGTCGGCGCTCCTGGCGGCGGCGACGGCCGCGACCGTCACGACGGCGGCTCCGTCGACGGTCGCGGTGAACCGTCCCACGACGTCGACGATCGACTCCTGCGCGCAGAAGGCGATGTCCGACTGCAGGCCCTCGCGCCGCAGCCCGACCGCGCCGCCGCTGCACTCGAGCGCCGCCAGCGCCGTCGGATAGGCGGCCGCGACCGACTCGGCGACGCGCGACGCGTCCGTCTTCTCAGCGTCGAGCGCAGCGCTGATGCGCCCGGCCAGGTAGACGTCCTCGATGCTCACGCGCCCGTCGGTGCCGGCACAGACGAGCAGAATGTCCTCACGGCCGGCCAGCTGCTCGCAGACGGCGCCGAGGTTCAGCAGCGAGGCGACGAGCACGTCGTCGGCGACGGCGGCCGAGGCGACGATCGCCGGAGCGCCGTTCGTCGTGGCGAGCACGAGGTCGGTCGTGCGCGGGGTGAGCGTCTCCTCCGGCGAGTTGCCGAGGTCGAAGCCCGGCGCCCGCGCGCAGCCGACCTCGCCGGCCAGCGTGTTTCCGTCGGCGCGCAGGGCGGTCGCCGCGTCGACGCTCCCCGCCACGAGCACGCGCTCGTAGCCGGACGCCAGCGCCAGCGTGATCGTCGAGGTCGCCCGCAGCACGTCGATGACGACGGCCGTACCGGCCGGGCGGACGTCCGCTCCGAGGAAGCTGACGTCGATCATGCGATGCGTCGTGGGCGTGGGAGGACGATGAGCCTCAGGGAGCGGCGCTCCCTAGACCGTCGAGCGCACGCCCGCGGCGTAGCGCGCGGCCATGTCCTCGAGCGACATCGGGGTGTAGTCGCCCGCGTGGCCTGCCATGCCGAGCTCCCGCATGCGCTGCATGCAGATCAGCTTCTGGCCGGCGCGGGCGGCCTTGCCGGCGCCGCGCGGATCCCAGTCGCCCGGGTTGGCCTGGTAGTGCTCGCGCATGAACGTCGTGATCGCCAGGCGGCCGTCGGTGTCGATGTTGACCTTGCGCACGCCGTGCTCGATACCGCGCTGGATCGCGTGGATCGGCACGCCGAAGCCGGCGTCGACCTCGCCGCCGGCCGCCTTCAGGCGCTCGACGATGTCGGCGGGGACGCTGGATGAGCCGTGCATGACGAGGTGCGTGTCGGGCAGGCGGCGGTGGATGTCCTCGATGATCTCCATCGCGAGGATGTCGCCGTCGGGCTCGCGCGAGAACTTGTATGCGCCGTGGCTCGTGCCGATCGCGACCGCGAGGGCATCGACGCCGGTGCGCTCGACGAACTCCTCGGCCTGGGCCGGGTCGGTGAGGCAGATCTGACCGGAGCCGACGCCGTCCTCCATGCCGCCGAGCGTGCCGAGCTCGCCCTCGACCGTGACGCCGCGCTCGTGCGCGTAGTCGACGACCTTCTTCGTGACGGCGACGTTGTCCTCGAAGTCCAGCGGCGTCTTGGCGTCCTCGCCGAGCGACCCGTCCATCATCACGCTCGTGAAGCCGAGCTCGATCGCGCTGATGCAGGTCTCCGGCGAGTTGCCGTGGTCCTGATGCAGCGCGACGGGGATGCCGGGGTAGGTCTCGGCTGCGGCGAGCATCATGTGATAGAGGAAGCTGTCGCCGGCGTAGGAGCGCGCGCCGCGCGATGCCTGGACGATCACCGGCGACTGCGTCTCCTCGGCGGCCTCCATGATCCCCTGGATCTGCTCCAGGTTGTTGACGTTGAAGGCCGCGACGCCGTAGTTGCCGGCGGCGGCCTCGTCGAGCAGCTGTCGCATGGTCACAAGCGCCATAGGGTCATCCTCCTGCGGGATTGGACGGGGGTGCGGGGGTGCTCTCGACGATCCGGCGGTAGGAGCCGGGCCGGACGATCAGCGACTGGGTCGAGTACCAGCCGGCGGTCAGGCGGGGGGCGCCGAGCATCGTCCCACCGGTGATGCCACAGGCCGCGAAGATCGCGGGCCCGCGGACGAGGTCGTCGGCGTCGAGGATCTCGTCGAGCGAGATGCCGGCGGCGATGATCGCCTCACGTTCGTTGTCGCGCTGGGGCGCAAGGCGCGTCTGCATGCCGCCGCCGATGACCTTGACGGCGCACGCGGCCATGATGCCCTCGGGCGTGCCGCCGACACCCATCAGCATGTCGATCCCGGTGCCCGGCAGCAGCGCGAACATCGCGCCGGCGACATCCCCGGCGCTGGGCATGATCACGGTCACGTCCATCGCGCGCAGCTGCGCGGCAAGCCCGACGTGGCGCGGCTTGTCGAGCAGCATGACGCGCATCTCGTCGACGGGCTTGCCGAGCGCCGCGGCGACGCTCTTGATGTTCCACTCGGGGCCTTCGCGCAGGTCGATGGCGTCGCGAGCGGCGGGGCCGACGACGAGCTTGTCCTGGTAGTGCCCGGGTCCGGGCGACCACAGGCAGCCGTCGCCGGCGAAGGCGATCGTCGTGAGCGAACCCGGCAGGCCCGCGGCGCACAGGTCGGTGCACTCGACCGGATCGACGGCGATATCGAAATGCGGCCCGTCGCCGTCGCCGAGCTGCTCGCCGTTGAAGAGCATCGGGGCGTTGTCCTTCTCGCCCTCGCCGATGATCACCGTGCCGAGGCCCTTCGTCTCGCCGAGCACGTGGCGCATCGCCTCGGTGGCGGCACCGTCGGCGGACTTGCCATCGCCATTGCCGGCGTACTTGCTGGCTGCCAGGGCTGCCGCGCGTACGGAGTTCAGCGCGAGCGACTCGAGGCTCGCGGGCAACGCGTCGGTCGCGCTGCGAGCAGCGTCGACTGGCTCCTCCACCAGGGACATGGTCTCATCCTCGCGTTCGCTGACTTTGGATTCAAGCGAAATGTTCGGCTCTTTCGTTTGAAAGATGGTTATATGTTTGGACGGTGGCGTGAAAAACGCCGATGTATCGTCGCAGCATGCTCTTCCGTCAGATCACGCACGACGACCTCGGCTGCGCGTCCTACCTGGTCGGCGACGACGCGGCCGGGGTCGCGGCGGTCGTCGACCCGCGCCTGGAGATCGACATCTATCTCGACCTAGCACGGTACATGGGTGTGCGAATCGAGCACATTCTCGAAACCCACAACCACGCCGACCACGTCTCCGGGCACGGCCGGCTGGCCAACGCGACCGGCGCGACGATCCACATCCACCGGCTCGCCGCGCCCGACTACGAGCACGAGCCGTTCGACGACGGCTGGGAGCTCGCGCTCGGCGACGTCGTCGCGCGCGCGCTGCACACACCGGGCCACCGCCCGGAGCACACCGCCTTCGCATTGATCGACCGCGCGCGCGGCGACGAGCCCTGGGCGGTGCTCAGCGGCGACTCCATGTTCGTCGGCGACATCGCACGGCCCGACCTCGCGATCGAGCGCGAGCAGGGGGCGCGCGAGATCTTCGCCAGCCTGCACGAACAGCTGCTCGTGCTGCCCGACAGCTGCGAGGTCTGGCCCGGCCACCTCGGCGGCTCGATGTGCGGCGGGCCCGGGATGGACATGAAGGTCTCCTCGACGATCGGCTACGAGCGCACCCACAACGCGCTGCTGCGCGAGCCCGACGTTGCGCAGTTCGTCGCCCGCTCGCTCGCGACGCTGGGCCCGCAGCCGCCGAACTTCGAGGCGATCGTCGCGCTCAACCGCGGCCCGCTGCTGACCGGCCGCGTCGAGGCGGCGCCGCTGACGCCGCGCCAGGTGCAGCTCAAGAGCGGCGCCGGTGCGCTTGTCGTCGACGTGCGCACCGACCAGCAGTTCGACGAGGCGCACATCCCCGGTGCGATCTGCATCACCGCGCTGAGCGCGGGCTTCGGCTCGCGGCTGGCCTGGATCGCCGATCGCGCGCAGGAGATCGTGCTCGTCGGGCGTGCCGACGACGATGCGCTGCACGCCGCCAAGCTCGCGACCGCGGTCGGCATCCGGCGACTGGCCGGCTTCCTGCACGGCGGGATGACGAGCTGGCGCGAGGAGCGCCGCGACGTCGCGCAGATCGAGCGCCTGGCGATCGAGGACCTGCCGGCGCGTGCCGCCGAGCTGCAGATCATCGACGTGCGCGAGCAGGCCGAGTGGGACGCCGGCCACATCCCCGGCGCGACGCACGTGCCCTACCACGACATCGATGGCCTCCCCGACGGGATCGACCCGGCGCGGCCGGTGGCGGCGGTCTGCGCCTCGGGCCAGCGGGCCGCCGTCGCCGCGAGCCTGCTCGCACGCTACGGCGCTTCGCAGGTGGTTCACGTGGTCGGCGGCGGAGTTGGCACGTGGGAGCGCGCCGGGCACCCCATCGAGCGGTAGCGGTTCTCGCCAGTCAGCTCGGCCGTGTGTCGGCGGTGTGCCGTGCGGCGGCGGTGCGGTGATGCCGGCGTCCGTAAACAGCATCACTGAGGACATGCGGTCGGGGAGCGGTCGATGGTTCGGCCAGGGCCGGCGGGCCGGTTTCGGGCGCGTGCGGGGAAGCCTGGCGCGCTGGTGCTCGTAGCGAACAGAAAAGCGCCAGGCTCCCGATCGGACAAGGGTCCGCCCGACGGTGATGTCGCGTATGCGGCGCCATGAGCGTCAAAGTCGACATCGCGGCGGGCGCCCGGTCAACCGCTTGCGACTTTGGCGTCTTTGGGGTGCCATACAGGCTGTCGCAAAACTCTGCTCGGGCGGGGGCTGTTCGGGGCGGTATGGCGACGGCTGGGGGCGGGCGGTGT
>JBBSQG010000239.1:0-5286 GCA_038258125.1 Solirubrobacterales bacterium | reverse complement strand
CGAATACTTCGCGGCGGACGCGAAGAATTCGACACACCCGTTGCGTCGAGTCGCAACCGCCGGGCGAGGGGGGCGATGACGTCGGCCCCGGAGCCTATGGTGGGTAGATGGCTCGCCCCACGACCGTCCACGTCTGCTCGCAGTGCGGGCATTCAAGCGTGCGCTGGCACGGGCAGTGCCCAGGCTGCAACGAGTGGAACACGCTCGTCGAGGAGCGCGCGCCGGCGGCCGGCGCGGGCGCTGGACGGGGTGGCGGGCGCGGCGGTGGCGCCGGTGCGGGAGCCCGGCCGGGCCGCCCCACCCGCCTGGCCGACGTCGACACCGAGCGTGTCCCGCGCCTGCTGACCGGGATCGGCGAGCTCGATCGCGTGCTCGGCGGCGGCCTAGTGCCGGGCTCGCTCGTGCTGCTCGGCGGCTCGCCCGGGATCGGCAAGTCGACGCTGACGAACATGGCGATGGGCAACCTCGCGGCCGCCGGCCGGCGCACGCTGTACGTCTCCGGCGAGGAGTCGGCGGCGCAGATCCGCCTGCGCGCCGAGCGGCTGATCGCCGCCACCACCGGCGCGCTCGACGTCCCGGTCCTGGCTGAGACCGACCTCGACACGATCCTCGCGACGCTGGGCGCCGAGCGCCCCGAGGTCGTCGTCATCGACTCCGTGCAGACGATGCACGCGGCGGACCTCAGCGGCCCCCCCGGCTCGGTCGGCCAGGTACGCGAGACGGCGGCGCGGATCATGCAGGTCGCCAAGGCCGACGGGATCGCCGTCCTGCTCGTCGGCCATGTGACGAAGGAGGGCGCGCTGGCCGGCCCGCGCGTGCTCGAGCATCTCGTGGACTGCGTGCTGCAGTTCGAGGGCGAGCGCGAGCGCACCTACCGCACCCTCAGAGCGCTGAAGAACCGCTTCGGCTCGACGAACGAGGCCGGCGTCTTCGAGATGCGCTCCGGCGGCCTCGTCGAGGTGCTCGACGCGAGCGCGCGCTTCGTCGCCGAGGCGACCGGCAAGCCGGGCTCGGTCATCCTCGCCGCGATGGAGGGGTCGCGGCCGCTGCTCGTCGAGGTGCAGGCGCTCGTCTCGCCGTCAGAACTCGTGCCGCCGCGCCGCGTCGTCAACGGCCTGGATCGCAACCGTCTGGCGCTCGTGCTCGCCGTGCTCGGCCGCCACGCCGGGATCGGCGCCGGCAGCGCCGACGTGTTCGTCAACGTCGTCGGCGGTGTGCGCATCGAGGAACCCGGCGCCGACCTGGCGATCGCGCTGGCGGTGGCCAGCGCCACGCGCGGGGTGCCGCTGCAGGCCGGCGCGACGCCGCGGCCGGTGGCCTGCTTCGGCGAGCTCGGCCTGACCGGCGAGCTGCGCAATGTCGGCCACGCCGACCGGCGCAGTGCCGAGGCGGCGAAGTTCGGCCTGCGCGACGTGATCTCGCCGGAGACCGCGCCGACGCTGCGCGACGCCGTGCGAGCCGTGCTCCCCAAGCGGGCTCCGCAGGCCGCCTAGCACAAATACCGCACAAAGTCGAGCCAAGGTTCTTCGCCACGGCAACCCGAATTCCCTAAGCACCCGCTAAAATGGCGCGGATGGTTCAGCGAGCTGGGGATGAGTCACACGAGCTTGAGTCACGTCAAGAGCCCCGGCTGGTCAAGGCGCTGGAGATGGTCGCACCCGGTACCACGCTGCGCGAAGGCATCGACAACATCGTCCATGCCCGCACCGGTGGTCTGATCATCGTCGGCGAGGTCGAGGATCTCAGCTTCCTGTATTCGGGCGGCATCAAGCTCGACATCGACTACTCGCCGGCGCTGCTCTACCAGGTCGCCAAGATGGACGGTGCGATCGTGCTGAACGCCAACGCGACGAAGATCGCGATGGCCAACGTCCAGCTCATGCCCGACCCGACGATCCTCTCCGTCGAGACCGGCACGCGTCACCGCACCGCCGAGCGCGTCTCCAAGCAGACCGACGCGCTCGTGATCGCCGTCTCCCAGCGCCGCGAGGTCGTCTCGCTGTACGTCGATGGTGGCAAGTACATCCTCGAGGAGATCCCCGTCGTGCTCGCCAAGGCCAACCAGGCGCTCGCGACGCTCGACAAGTACCGCACGCGCCTGGACCAGGTCTCCACGCGCCTGACCGCCCTGGAGTTCGAGGGCGGCGCCACGCTGCACGACGTGCTCACCGTCCTGCAGCGCTCCGAGCTCGTCACGCGCATGGCGGTCGAGATCGAGCGCTACATCGTCGAGCTCGGCACCGAGGGCCGGCTGATCGAGATGCAGCTGGAGGAGACGATGGTCGGCACCGCCGCCGACAAGGCCGCGCTCGTGCACGACTACCTCGCCGAGAACACCGACGAGGAGTTTGCCGGCGCGCTGGACGAGATCGGGCGCTTGCCACACCACGACCTGCTCGACTTCGGCCGTCTCGCCGAGCTGCTGGGCTACGACCGCAAGCTCAACACCCTTGACTACCCCGTCTCACCGCGCGGCTTCCGCATCCTGGGCCGCATTCCGCGCCTGCCGAAGCTGGTGGTGGCGCAGATCGTCGCCGACTTCGGTGGGCTCGACGAGCTGCTGGCCGCCACTGACGCGGAGCTCGAAACGGTCGACGGCGTGGGCGAGATCCGGGCGAAGGACATCCGCGAGGGGCTTCGCCGGTTGCAGGAGATCAACCTCGTGGACCGTTACCTGCAGACCTGAAGCAGACCGAACCGTCCGGCCGCCGCCGAGACCCAATTCGCAAGGAGAGCCATCATTCCCGACGCCGAAGAGCAGCTGCTGGAGGACTTGGACCGTACGGTCGAGAACATCGAGTTCGAGCTCGGTGACAACGTCGTGTATCCACATCACGGGGCCGGCCAGGTCCTGAAGAAGGAACGGCGCAAGATGTTCGGCGAGGAGCGCGAGTACCTCACGATCAAGATCCTGCACAACGACATGACCGTGATGGTCCCGTGCGAGAACGCCGCGCTGGCGGGCCTGCGTCGCGTGATCGACGAGGAGACCGTGCTGAAGGTCCTCGCGGTGCTCGCCGACGACGTCTCGGAGATGCCCAAGAACTGGAACCGTCGCTTCAAGCACAACCGCGACAAGATCAAGACCGGCGACATCTACGAGCTTGCCGAGGTCGTGCGCAACCTCGCGATCCGCGAGCACGAGAAGGGCCTGTCGACCGGCGAGAAGCAGATGTTCACGCGCGCCAAGAAGATCCTTGCCTCCGAGCTGATGTACGCGCTCGACAAGGACGAGGAGGAGGCCGAGCAGCACCTCGACGACCTGCTCGCCGACAGCGCCGGCGTCACGGTGACGAAGTAGCGGTCGCGCTCGTCGTAGCCGCGGGCAGTGGCCAGCGCCTCGGGTTCTCAGAACCCAAGGCGCTCGTCATGCTCGCGGGGCGTCCGATGCTCGAGTGGAGCATCGCGGCACTGCAGGAGGTCACCGAGATCGAGGCGATCGTCGTCGCGCTGCCGGCCGGCGGCGTCGCGCCGGAGGGCACGATCGGCGTGCGCGGCGGGGCATTTCGCTCCCGGTCGGTGCTGGCCGCGCTCAACGCCGCAGCGGGCGATCCGGTGATCGTCCATGACGCGGCCCGTCCGCTGCTCACCGCGCAGCTCGTGCGCGCCGTGCTCCGCGAGCTCGCGCAACACGGCTGCGACGCGGTCATCGCCGCCGCGCCCGTGGCCGACACGATCAAGCAGGTCTCGGCCGAGGGGCTGGTGACGCGCACGCTGGAGCGCTCGGCGTTGTGGGCGGTGCAGACGCCGCAGGTCTTTCGCCGCGCGGCGCTCGAACGCGCGCTCGCCGTGCCCGACGACGTGCTCGCCGCCGCCACCGATGACGCCTGGCTCGTCGAGCGCGACGGCGGGACCGTGCGCGTCGTCGCCGCACCGCCGGAGAACCTGAAGATCACGACTCCGGGGGACCTCCAGATCGCCGAGCTGGCGCTTCGTGCCCGCGCCGGTCTCTAGCATCCCGCGCGCATGCACCTCTCCCGCACATGGCGCGCCAGCGCGCTCATCATCGCCGTCGCCGCGGTCGCGGCGACGGCCGGCCTCGCATTCGGCCCGGCGCCGGCATCGCCGTCGGGCAACGTCGGCGGGGGGGCCATCGGCCTGCCCCTCAGCGAGAAGTCCGTCGCCAAGGACATGCTGCTGTCGCTGCGCGCCAAGGGCGGCAAGGTCGGCGTCGACGGGCAGCTGTACGCAAGCTGCGGCTTGGGCACGATCAGCGGCCGCACCACGCTCGCGGCGGACGGCGGCTTCACGCTGCGCGGCAGCGTCACGCGCAAGCCGCTCGTCGGTGTGCGCAACACGACGACGTTCGTCGTCCGCGGCATGCTGACCGCCGAGGGCGGTGAGGGAACGGCGAAGATGCAGCTGCGCGTGCGCTCGAAGGGGCGCAAGACACGCTCCTGCTCGAGCAAGACCGTCAGCTGGACCGCGCGGCGTCCGATCGACACCGGCGCGGTGGCGGCGACGCCGCCGTCGGAGGGGACGCTCTACGGCCTCACGTCGCAGAGTGGCTCGCGAGCCAAGCGCGGCATCGTGCTGCACGTCGCCAGCGCCGGCCGCCGGATCGACCGCTCGCTCTTCGGCTACCGCACGAAGTGCGCCCGCGGCGGCATCGTCGTCAGCGAGGACGTGAACATCTCACCGGAGTTCGACGTGGCGGCCGACGGCTCGTTCCGCGAGGTCGAGCGGTTCACGACGAAGTTTGCCGATGTCGTCGTGCGCACGACCGTCGTCCTGCGTGGCCAGTTCGACGCGACGGGGGCCGCGAGCGGCAAGCTCGCCGTCACCGAGCGTTACGCGAGCCGCCGGACCGGCAAGCGCGTCGACGTCTGCAAGACCGGCACGCGGTCGTGGTCGGCGCTCGGGTAGCGGACTGGTCCGCTTAGCGCGCGCCGCCACCGCCGATGCTGACCGACTACCACCTGCACCTGCGCCCCGACGACGCCGGCACGGAGGCGGCCGACTACTTCACGCCGGCCAACGCCGATCGCTACCGCGCGATCGCCGAGGAGCACGGGATCGCCGAGCTGGGCTGCTCAGAGCACATCTACCGCTTCACCCGGGCACTCGAGGTCTGGCGTCACCCGCTATGGCGCGCGAGCGCGACCGACGACCTTGACGCCTACGTCGCCTTCGTGCGCGAGCAGACCGACCTGCGGCTCGGCATCGAGGCGGACTTCATCCTCGGCCGTGAGGAACCCACGGCCACGCTGCTTGCCGCCCACGAGTGGGACTACGTCGTCGGCTCGGTGCACTTCGTCGGCGAGCATGCCGTCGACCACGACGGCT
>JBBSQG010000238.1:0-5310 GCA_038258125.1 Solirubrobacterales bacterium | reverse complement strand
CGCCGGCGAGCCGCTCATCGGCCGCCTGCTGCTCTACGAAGCGCTCGGCGCGACGTTCACCGAGCTGAAGGTGCGCCGCGACCCCGAATGCGCCATCTGCTCGCGCCCGCCCGAGGAGATCGCCGAGGACGAGATGGGCGTCTTCCCCGACTACGAAGCGTTCTGCGCCGCCGCAGGCTGAGATGAACGGCAACCGGACGAAGCCGCTGGACCACACGGGCGCGGGCCGCATGCCCGCGGCGTGCTAGAAACCCCTGCCTCATGGCCACCGTAAAAATCCCCCCAGTGCTCCGCCCGTCCGTCGGCGGCGAGAAGGAAGTCGACGCCGACGGCGACAACGTCGGCGCCGTCCTGCGCTCGCTCGCCGAGCAGCATCCGGCGACGCAGTCACAGATGTTCGCCGACGGCGGCGAGCTGAACCGCTACGTCAACGTCTACCTCAACGACGAGGATGTGCGCGTGCTCGACGGGCTCGACACCCCCGTCGGCGCGGGCGACGTGCTCGTGATCCTGCCGGCGATGGCGGGCGGCGGCTGATCAGACGACGGGCCGTCCGCGTGGGCGCCCTCAGCCGAGCTTCTCGAAGTCCTGCCTGATGCGGGCGGCGACGATCTCCGTCGCCACGGCGGCGCCGGCGTCGTTGAGGTGGATGCCGTCCTGGCGGCGCACGAGCGTCTGGCGTCCCTTGACGTCCATCGCGGCGCGGTACGTGCCGCCCGGGGTGAAGACCGCAGACATGTCCAGCAGGCGCACCTGCGAGCGGTAGGGCTGCGCGGCGACCGCGATCGCCGCGTTGACGGCCCGCGCGATCTTCTGGCGCGCCTGGTCGCGCGGCATCGGCAGGTTCAGCCAGTACAGGCGGGCGTCGCCGTCGCGGCGGTAGGTGTTCATCATGCTGCGCGCGCGGGTGGCGTAGATGACCGCCCATTGCGGGCCGCAGCACTCGATCCGCTTGCCGCCCGCGGCGCGGAACGGGAAGCCCTCGTTGGCGCCGATGAACATGACGACCGCGTCGGGCGACTCGTCCTTGACCTGCTTGGCCGACAGCAGCCCCCAGTCGACGAGGTCGGACTTCGAGATGCCGGTGCCCAGGTGCGCGTCGCGCGTTGTGGCGACGCCGTCGCCGGCGAGATTGCGGGCGAGCTGCACGTCCAGCGGCTGGGCGAGCGAGTCGCCGGCCACGAGCAGCTTCTTCAGCTCAGGCAGCTTGACCGGCTTCTCGCCGAGCTCCGCGGAATCGAAGGAGTCCGTCGTGATCGGCGCGGCCGCGCCGCCTCCGGCCGTCGACACCGGTCCGCCGCCGACCGGCGCGGAGCTGAAGCCCCCGGGACCACCGGACAGGTCGTCGTCGGGCGACAGCGACGCGGTCAGGTCGTGGACGATGTCGGCGAGCGGCAGCTGGTCGGCGAGCCAGCCGGCGGGGTGGCCGACGGCGAGCACGACGCTGCGCTGGATACCGGAATCCATCTTCTTGCCCGAGTTGCGGATCGACGCCCCCTCGATCAGCAGCAGCGCGATGACCGCCACGAAGACGCAGATCAGCGCGTCCCGGGCGCGCAGCACGCGGCCGGTGGGGCGATCGAGGATGAAGCGGTTGCGTTTGTCGGGTGGCATGGTCGGTCCTCAGAAGGAGAAGTAGATGAAGGGTGGCACGCCCTGGCTGGAGACGGTCGCAGCGACGAGCACGACGATGGTCGCCATCGACAGCCCGAGCGCCACCGGATGCAGCTGCTCGAAGCGCACGCGGATCGCGTCCAGCGGCCGCACCGGCAGCAGCTGGTAGGCGATGACGAGGAACGTGACGATGACGACCGGGGCCGTCCACAGCGTCGCGGGGCCCCACTCCAAGAAGCGCCCGTAGAACGCCCCCGCGAGCTCGAGGTCGGGTGCCCGGAACGGGATCCAGGCCAGCACGACGATGTGGAAGACGAGCACCCAGCCCAGCCAGCGCGGCAGCTTGATCTTGCCGCGGAACAGGTGCTCGACGACGAGCGCCGTGCCGTGGATCGCGCCCCACAGGATGAAGCCCCAGGCGGCCCCGTGCCACAGCCCGCCGAGCAGCATCGTGATCATGAGGTTGCGGACGGTCTTCAGCTTGCCCTTGCGGTTGCCGCCGAGCGGGATGTACAGGAAGTCGCGCAGAAAGCGCGACAGCGTCATGTGCCAGCGCCGCCAGAACTCGCCGAAGCTCGCCGCCCGGTAGGGCCGGTCGAAGTTCTGGGGAAAGACGTAGCCCAGCAGCAGCGCGAGGCCGATCGCGATGTCCGTGTAGCCGGAGAAGTCGCAGAAGATCTGCACCGCGTAGGCGTAGGAGGCGAGGATCGCGTCGGGTGCCGAGTAGGCCTGCGGTACGCCGAACACCGGGTCGACGATCTCGCGCGCCAGGAAATCGGCGATCGCGACCTTCTTGACGAGGCCGATGACGATCAGCGCGACGCCGGCGCCGACGGCGACCTTGCGTGGATCGCGCGGTCCCTGCAGCTGCGGGATGAACTCCTTGGCGCGGACGATCGGGCCTGCGACGAGGTGCGGGAAGAAGCTCAGGTACAGGCCGACGTCGATCGTCGTGGCCGGCGTGATGAGCCCGCGGTAGACGTCGACGGTGTAGGAGATCGCCTGGAAGGTGATGAAGCTGATCCCGACCGGCAGCACGATGTCGGCGAGCGGGATCGGCAGGCCGAGGCCGAAGCTGTCGAGCGTCGCGTTGATCTCCGTCGCGAAGAAGCCGTAGTACTTGAAGACACCGAGCGTCGCGAGGTCGGCGACGACCGCGAGCACGACGATGAGCTTGCGCCGGCGCTGGTCCTCGCTGCGATGGATGAGCTTCGCGGCGGCCTGGTTGCCCAGGATCATCCCCGCGAGCATGATGCAGAACGTCCAGTTCGCCGCGCTGTAGAAGACGAAGCTCGCCGTCAGCATGAACGGCTTCCAGACCCGCTGGCGCTTCATGAGCGCCCACGACAGGACGAGCACGATCGGAAAGAAGACGGCGAACTGGATCGTGGGGAAGACCATTTGTGGGTATGGCCGCCCGCGCGCCAGGCACATGTGCGGCGGCCGGACCCTAGCGGAGCCTGCGTGCGGTCAGTCGAGATACTGGACGAACTGCAGCGGATGAGCCGCGTGAACATGGCGCGGCCACGGCTTCAGCCCGACCCGCCCGTCTGTCTACACTGAGTGGTCACATGGGCCTCCCGCCGCTCCAGAATCGCCCTTGTGGCGGTCGCTACGGGGACATCGTGCAGGCGATCGGCAACACGCCGCTCGTCGAGCTCAGGCGTCTGAGCCCGAAGCCGGGCGTGCGCATCTGGGCGAAGATGGAGTCGATGAACCCGACCGGCTCGGTCAAGGACCGCGTCGCACGCGCGCTCATCGAGCACGCCGAGGAGCACGGCCTGATCGGACCGGGGCAGACGATCCTCGAGCCGACCTCGGGCAACACCGGCATCAGCCTGGCGATGATCTGCCGCCGCAAGGGCTATCCGCTGAAGGTCGTCATGCCCGACAACGTGACGCCCGAGCGCACCCAGCTGCTGGAGATGTACGGCGCCGAGATCGTCTACAGCCCCGGCAACCAGGGCTCAAACGGCGCTGTCGCGATGGCCAACGAGATGGCGCGCGACACGGACCGCTACTACATGCCCTACCAGTACGGCAACGAGGCCAACCCGCTGGCGCACTACAACGGCACGGCGAAGGAGATCCTCGAGGAGCTCGACGAGATCAGCGCCTTCGTCGCCGGGCTGGGCACGGGCGGCACGCTGATGGGCAACGGCCGGCGCTTCAAGGAGGAGTTCGGCGACGCCTGCAAGATCGTCGCCGCCGAGCCGATGCAGGGCGAGCCGGTGCAGGGCCTGCGCTCGCTCGACGACGGCTTCATCCCGGAGATCATCGATCTCAGCGTGCTGGACCGCAAGATCTTCGTCACGAACTCCGACGCGATCCTGTGGACGCGCAAACTGCTCGACGAGGAGGGCATCTTCGCCGGCGTGTCGTCGGGCGCGATCGCCCGCGTCGCCGTCCGCATCGCCAACGAGATGGACGAGGGCAACGTCGTCTTCATCGTCTGCGACGACGGCTGGAAGTACCTCTCGTCGGGCATCTACACCAAACCCCTGGACGAGATCGAGAACCTCGAGTCCACGGTCTGGTGGTGAGGCGCGCGGGCCTATGCGCCCGCCTGTAGCTTGCAGGGATGGACCTCGAGCGCTTCCTGCGCGATCCGCAGTCGCGCCGGCGCTTCTTCCGCGCGTCGGGCGTGAGCCTCGCGGGCGGCTCGGTGATGTTCCTCGCGGCCTGCACCGACGACACGAAGAACCCCGTCAAGATCGGGCCCGACGAGTCCGACGAGGCGGATGTCGAGATCCTCAACGCGGCGCTCGACCTCGAGTTGCAGACGATCGCCGCCTACAAGGCCGGCGCGATCCACCTCAAGGGCGACGCGCTGCAGATCGGCAAGCTGTTCCTTGAGCACGAGCAGGAGCACGCCGACGGCCTGGCGCAGGCGATCAAGAGCCTCGACGGGAGGCCCAACCGCGCGAAGGCGGGCTACGACTTCCCGACGCTGCGCTCGCAGGCCGATGTGCTGCGCTTCGCCGTCGACCTGGAGAACACCGCGATCGCCGCCTACATCGACGCGCTGCCCAAGTTCTCCGACAGCGACCTGCGCGCGACGGCGGCGTCGATCATCACCGCGGAGGCCGAGCATCTCTCCGTCCTGCTCGACGCGCTCGGCCGCGACCCGATGCCGAGCGCGTTCGTGACCGGCCGGGCATCGTGATGGAACGCGCGGATCGGCTCGTGATCGCCGACGGCGCGTCCGACACGGCCGAGGTGGCGGCATTCGAGCACGACCGGCGAGCGCTGCTGCGGCGCGGCTTCGGCCTCGGCGGTGCGGCGATCGCGGCAGCGTCGATCCCGCTGCTGTGGTCGGTGCGCAGCGCGTTTGCCGAGGCGAGGGGCGACACGGCGATCCTTACCCGCGCGATCGGCCTCGAGCGGGTCGCCGAGCTCGCCTACGCGACGGCGGCCGACGGCGAGCTGCTGTCGAGCGCCCTGCGCACGCAGGCGCTGTCAAGGCCCGCAGAGGCGCATGCGCTGCTGTTGACCACGCTCAATGCGAATCCAGCAGCTTGTGATCACATGTGTCGTGACGCGCACAATGTGCCCGCATGCTGCACCAAGCTGCTGAAGCGCTGGATCCTGCAGGGCAGCAGCGCACCCGTTGCACCGTCACGGACTCGCATGGCGCGTGTGTCCACCCCTGCGCCGTGCGCACTGCGCTCGAAGATGCCGCCAAGCTCATCGTTT
>JBBSQG010000237.1:0-5337 GCA_038258125.1 Solirubrobacterales bacterium | reverse complement strand
GCAGCGCGCGCCGGCAGGCGGCGCAGAGGATGTCGGTGGCGCGCCGGCCCGGCGCGCCGCAGGCGGCGCAGCGCGGCGGGACGACGAGCGCGACGACCTCGGCGAGCATGCTTGACAGCGTGGCGCGTGATGTGTGACGGGGGACGCGCGGATCGCAACGATTCAGCGCAGTTGCGGACGCGACGCGGCCACCTGTCCGATGCTGGATCCAAGGGTGTGTCGAATAATTCGCGCGGGCCGCGAAGAATTCGACACACCCCACGCCGCCAGCGCCTCGGCGCGGTCGCCAGGGCTGGCACAATCGCGGCATCCTCGCCGCCGCTCCCGACGCCAGCTGGACCTTCGAGCCCGGCGCGCTCGTCCTCGTCGCGGCGCTGACGTTCCTCTACGTCCGCCGCTGGCGCGAGATCGACGGCTCGCTCGGCCGGCTGACGAGCTTTCTCGGCGGGATGGCGCTCCTGCTGATCGCGCTGTGCTCACCCGTCGACCGCCTCGGCGAGCAGCTGTTTCTCATGCACATGATCCAGCACCTGCTGCTGCTCGACCTCGCCCCGATCCTCGTGCTGCTCGGCCTCACGAAGGTGCTGCTGCGGCCGGTCACCCGCCGTCTCGTGCGGATCGAGCGCCGCGCCGGCCCGCTCGCCCATCCGGTCTTCGCGGTCGTCCTCTACGTCGTGACGATGATCGTCTGGCACGTCCCGGCGATGTACGACGCCGCGCTCGAGCACCCGCTCCTGCACGTCCTCGAGCACGTGACGTTCGGCATCGCCGGCGGGCTGTACTGGTGGCATCTGCTGTCGCCGATCCGCGCGCGCCGGCGGCTCGGCGGGATGGGCCCCGTCGTCTACATGCTCGGGACGAAGGTGCTCGTCGGCCTGCTCGGCATCCTGCTGACGTTCGCGCCCCACGCGATCTACGACTTCTACGAGCGCCAGCCCGGGTACTGGAGCCTCTCCCCCGGCACCGATCAGGCGGTCGGCGGCCTGATCATGGCGCTGGAGCAGTCGATCGTCATGGGCATCGCGCTCGTGTTCCTGTTCGTGCGCGCGCTCGGCGAGAGCGAGCGCGAGGAGGAGCGCGCGGAGCGCTACGCCGGCTGATGGTGATCGAGGTCGCCGCGGTTGACGGCCCGCGCGGCCGCCGACCCGGAGGGGTCGTGCGAATTGCGTCCACCTGTTGGACGTGGTTCGCAACACAACATCCCCGGGGCAATCGCCGCGGCAGCGCGGCGGTGGACACGCGCGAGCACGCCCAGCGCCTGGCGCGGGAGGCGACGTTCCTGCTCGCCTTCGGCCAGCGGCCGGCGATCAAGGCCAGCTCGACGGCCTCCGGAGTCAGATCCCGTAGAGGAAGTCCAACCCGATGCTGTCGAGCAGCTTCTGCGCCTCGATGTTGAGCTGGGTCAGCTCACCCGTCCAGATCAGGACGCCCATCACGATGAGGATCGCGCCGCCCGTCGCGATGATCGCCGTGTAGTGGCGCTTGACGACCTCAAAGACCGTCGTCATGCGGTTGAACGCGACGGCGGTGAGTAGGAACGGGATCGCCAGGCCGGCCGAGTACCAGGCCAGCAGGTAGGCGCCCTGCGCGGTCGACTGCGACAGCGAGGCCGCCGTGAGGATCGCGCCGAGCGTCGGGCCGACGCACGGCGTCCAGGCGATCGCGAACGCCGCCCCGGCGATGACCGGCCCGCTGCGGCCCGCGCGCTCCATGAGCGCGTCGATGCGCCACTCGCGCCCGAGCCGCGCGAAGAACGGCGTCGCGAGGAAGAACAGGCCGAGCACGACGATCACGACGGCGGAGACCTTCTCGAGCGTCTCGCGGTGATCGTTCAGCGAGGAGCCGAGCTTCGTCGCGCCGAGGCCGAGGACGATGAAGATCGCCGAGAAGCTCGCGACGAAGAACAGCGCAGGCACGAGCACCCGGCGCAGCGAGGCGCTCTCCAGCTCGGCCGGCTTGACGCCCGAGACGGCCGACAGGTAGCCGGGCACGAGCGGCAGGACGCACGGGCTGAGGAACGACACGACGCCGGCCGCGAGCGCGGCGAGGACCCCGACCCCGGCGGCGTCGTCGATCACGACCCGCCGAGCGCGTACCTGCGGATGTCGGCATCGAGCTGCTCCGCCTTGGCATAGCCGCCGAGCTTGCGGTAGGCGACCTTGCCGTCGCGGCCGACGAAGACGGTCGTGGGCATCACGCGGCCGGCGCCGAGCGAACGTGCTGCCTTGCCATCGCCGTCGTAGATGCTCACAAAGCCCGGCGGCTCCTTGTCGACGAACGCCTGCGCGCTGTCGCGGTCGTCGGTCACGTCGACGCCGACGAAGGCGACGCGCGCGGCGTGGCGCTTGGCCGCCGCGGCGAAGAACGGGAACTCGGCGCGGCAGGGGCCGCACCACGAGGCCCACATGTTCACGACCACCGGGTCGCCCTTGAGCGCGGCGAGCCGTGCCTCGAGCGCATCGCGGCCGTCACCGACGAAGCGGTTGGCGTCGGCGCGGTTGCGCGCCAGGGCACCGCCGGGGCGGGCCTTCGCGGGCGGGCCGGCGCCGGTGCTCGTCAGCGTCTGCGAGCCGGTGGAGTTGGAGACCGGGCCCGGCGCACGGGCGGGCGAGGGGTTGTCGCCGCACGCGACGAGGGCGACGGGCAGGGCGACCACGAGCAGGAGGCGGACGGTGAGCTTCACGACGATCAGGATGCCCCATCGCCCGCTCCGACGCGCGGGTCGCCCGCCGCGCCGGCACGCCCGCTCAGCTTCCGTCCTCGAGCACGGCGCCGTCCTCGATGCGCCGCTGGCCATCGCCGGCGTGCTCGACGGTCACCGCGCCGCGCACGACGACGTCGGCACCGAACGCGACATCGCCGCGCACGGTCAGCCGCTGCGCCCCGACGAGCGAGGGCGGTCCGCTCGCGAAGCGCGCGTCGAAGTCGCGCACGAGCTTGAAGAACTTCGGGTCGAGCTGGACGAGCGGCGCGCCGTCGCGCCCGGCGGCGAGGACGATCCGCCCGTCGCCGGTCAGCTTGTAGGCATCTGAGCGCAGGGCCAGCAGATCGTCGGTCGTCTTGACCGGCGCGAAGCGCTCGCGCGGGACGCGCACGGCGCAGGCACCCTCGAAGACGTCGATCGCCGCGCCCATCGCGGTCTCCAGCTGGACGACCGGCGGCGAGCCGGCGTCGGCCGGGTCGACGGTCTTGCGGTTGACGATGATCGGCAGCCCGAGCACGCCGTCGCGCTGCTCGAGCACAGCGGCCAGCGCGCGCAGGTCGATCCAGAGCGTGTTCGTGTTGAAGAAGCGGTGTCGCGCGATGTCCTGGAACGCGTCGACGTCGACCTCCGCGGTCTGGGCGATCTCGCGCAGGACCAGCCCGCCACTCCCGTCCACCCGCCGGGCGAGGTGGCCGCCCTTGCGGTCGGCGGCCGTGCGGTCGGCGACCTCCATGAGAAACGGCATCTGCTCGCGCGCGAACCACGCCAGGATTCGCGGCTCCATGACCGCGCCGAGGTTGTCGACGTTGGCGACGAAGGCGTAGCGGTAGCCGCCGTCGAGCAGGGCGCCGAGCATCCCCGAGCTGAGCAGCGACGGGTAGAGGTCGCCGTGGCCGGGCGGCGCCCACTCAAGCGCGGGGTCGTCGGGCCAGCTGACCGGCGCGAGGCCGTCGGCGGCGAGCTTGGGCACCTTGCTCTGCAGGAAATCGGCGTTGATGCCATCGACCGGTAGGTCGTCGTAGGGCACGAGCGCGCGCAGCGACGCGTCCTGGGTGGCAAAGCTGTTCATCAACACGAGCGGCAGCCGTGCGCGGGTGTCCGCACGCAGCTGGCGGATCTGATGGACCGTGACGTCGAGGAACGTCAGCCCGTCCTTGACCTCCAGCAGCGACTTCGGGCCGGTCATCCCCATGCTCGTGCCGAGGCCGCCGTTGAGCTTGATGATCACCGTCTGCGCGAGCGCCTCGCGCGCGCCGTCAGCCTCCTCGGGCAGCGCGTCGGCGTCGGGCAGCTCCTCGACGGGCTCGATCTCCGATTCGGCCAGCATGCCCGCGTCGCCCGCGCGCAGACGCTCGTAGTAGTGCGCGAACGTCTTGACGGCGACGTCCGCGACGCCGCCCGCGCGCATCTTCTCCAGGCCGGCGTCGAGCTCGTCGTCGCTCACGGCGCGGACCCTAGCTGCTGCGCCAGCTCGTCAGGTACTCGCGCTGCGCGGCCGTCAGCTCGTCGATCTGGATGCCGAGCGAGGCGAGCTTCAGGCGCGCGACCTCGTGGTCGATGTCCGGTGGCACGGGCAGCACGCGCGGCTGGAGCGTCGCGCCATGGCGGGCGATGTGCTCGACGCACAGCGCCTGGTTGGCGAACGACATGTCCATCACCGCCGCCGGGTGGCCCTCGGCGGCGGCGAGGTTCACGACGCGGCCCTGGGCGAGCAGGTTCAGGCGCCGCGAGCCGACCTCGAACTGCTCGACGAGCGGCAGCACCTGCCGGTGGCCGCTCGCCAGCGCGGCAAGCTGGTCGACGGCGATCTCGACGTCGAAGTGGCCGGCGTTGGCGAGCATCGCGCCGTCCTTCATGCGCTCGAAGTGCTCGCGGGCGAGCACGTCGCGACCGCCGGTGACGGTGATGAAGACGTCGCCGCGCTCGGAGGCGTCGAGCGCGCGCATGACCTCACAGCCGTCCATCCGCGCCTCCAGCGCGCGCATCGGGTCGACCTCGCAGACGATCACCGATGCGCCCGCGCCCTTCGCGCGCAGCGCCACGCCCTTGCCGGTCCAGCCGTAGCCGAGTACGACGACGGTGCGGCCGGCGAGCAGCAGGTTCGTCGCGCGCAGGATGCCGTCGAGCGTCGACTGGCCGGTGCCGTAGCGGTCGTTGAACGTCCGCTCGGCGAGCGACTCGTTGACGGCCAGCACCGGGCAGCGCAGCAGCTTGTCATGCTCGAGTGCGCGCAGCTGCACGAGCCCGGTCGTCGTCTCCTCGGTGCCGCCGAGCAGCGACGCGCTCCAGGCATCGTCGCCGGCATGCAGGGCGCTGAGCAGGTCGGCGCCGTCGTCGAGCGTGATGTGCGGCGCGCGGGCCGCCAGCCCGACGACGTGTGCGGCGTACGTGTCGGCGTCCTCGCCGCGGACGGCGTGCACGCCGACGCCATGGTGTGAGACGAGCGCCGCCGCGACGTCGTCCTGTGTCGACCACGGGTTGGACGCGCACAGCTCGGCCTGCGCGCCGCCCGCGATCAGCGTGCGCAGCAGGTTCGCCGTCTCCGAGGTGACGTGCAGGCAGGCCGCGACGCGCAGCCCGGCGAGCGGGAGATCGCGCGCGAAGCGCTCGCGGACCGAGCGCAGCACCGCCAT
>JBBSQG010000236.1:0-5358 GCA_038258125.1 Solirubrobacterales bacterium | reverse complement strand
CGGCTCGATCGCCTTCGACACCGTCGCGACCCCGTTCGGGCGCCGCGAGCGGATGGTCGGCGGCGCCGCGACGCACTTCGCGCTCGCCGCCTCGTGCTTCGACGAGGTGCGCGTGGTGGGCCCCGTCGGCGACGACTTCGACGCCGCCGCGCACGCGCTGCTGTCCACCCGCGACATCGACACCGCCGACGTCGAGCACGTCCCCGGCGGCCGGAGCTTCTTCTGGGCCGGCGAGTACGGCTGGGACCTGAACTCGCGCGAGACGCTCGACACGCAGCTCGGCGTCTTCGAGTCCTTCCAGCCGAAGCTGAGCGCCGCGTCGCGCGCGTCCGACGTGCTGTTTCTCGCCAACATCCAGCCGTCGCTGCAGCGCGACGTGCTCGACCAGTGCGAGCGCGCGCGGTTCGTCGCGCTGGACTCGATGAACCTCTGGATCGACATCGCGCGCGCCGATCTCGTCGAGGTCATCGCCCGCGTCGACTGCCTGATCCTCAACGACGCCGAGCTGCGCCAGCTGACCCGCAAGCCGAGCCTCGTCGGCGCAGCGCGCGAGGCGCTCTCGTGGGGACCGTCGGCGGTCGTCGCCAAGCAGGGCGAGTACGGCGCCGCGCTGCTGACGGCCGACAGCTTCTTCGCCCTGCCCGCCTATCCGCTGGAGACGGTCGTCGACCCGACCGGCGCGGGCGACACGTTCGCCGGTGGTTTCGTCGGCTTCCTCGCCCGTCACCTCGACGAGACCGGCGACGACGAGATTCTGCGCGGTGCCATGGCACATGGCATGGCGCTCGCCTCGTTCAACGTCGAGGAGTTCGGGACCGACCGCGTCGCCCGCCTCAGCGCCGGCGAGCTCGACGAGCGCGTCGGCGACCTGCACCGCATGACGCGATTTGAGCACATGCGGGCGCCCAGTGCCCGGTGACCTCTCCGTCCACCCCACCCGCGATCAGGAGCGCCAACCATGAGCGACTACCTCTTTACCTCTGAGTCGGTAACCGAAGGTCATCCCGACAAGGTGTCCGATCAGATCTCCGACGGCGTGCTGGATGCCGTCATGCGCGATGACCCGAGCGGTCGTGTGGCCTGCGAGACGCTCGTGAACACGGGTCTGGTCGTTGTGTCGGGGGAGATCTCGACGGAAACCTACGTCGATATCCAGGCGGTGGCGCGCGACACGATTCGCGGGATCGGCTACATCGATGCCGATTTGGGGTTCAGCGCGGATTCGTGTGCGGTGCTCAACGCGATCGATAAGCAGTCTTCGGATATTGCGCGGGGTGTCGATCATTCCTATGAGACGCAGTCTGATCCGTCTGATGAGGATGAGCTGGACATCGCGGGTGCGGGCGATCAGGGGATGATGTTTGGCTACGCGACGAACGAGACGCCGTCGTTGATGCCGTTGGCGATCTCCTTGGCTCATCACCTGGCCAAGCAGTTGGCGGTGGTGCGGCATGAGGGGACGCTTGGGTACTTGCGTCCGGATGGCAAGACGCAGGTGTCGGTGCGGTATGTCGATGGGGTGCCGACGGCGATCGAGAAGCTGTTGATCTCCACTCAGCATGCCGACAGCGTGACGCGTCAGCAGATTCTTGATGATCTGTGGGAGACCGTGGTGGTGCCGATCTTGCCGGGCGAGTTGTATGACGCCCGTGCGCTGCGCAAGGATTTTCTGGTCAATCCGACGGGCCGGTTCGTGATCGGTGGGCCGGTCGGTGATTGTGGGTTGACGGGTCGCAAGATCATCGTCGATACCTATGGTGGGATGGCGCGTCATGGTGGCGGGGCGTTCAGTGGCAAGGATCCGTCCAAGGTCGATCGCAGCGCGGCGTATGCGGCGCGCTGGGTGGCCAAGAACATCGTGGCGGCGGGGCTGGCGGATCGGTGTGAGGTGCAGGTGGCCTATGCGATCGGGGTTGCGCATCCGGTCAGCGTGATGGTCGAGACGTTCGGGACCGAGAAGATCGGTCGGGAGAGGATCGCGGCGTTGATCGACGAGCATTTCGATCTGCGTCCGGGCGCGTTTCGCCGGGAGCTTGATCTGCATCGCCCGATCTATCAGAAGACGGCTGCCTACGGGCATTTCGGGCGTGACGATCCGGACTTCACGTGGGAGCAGACCGGCAAGGCCGACCTGCTACGCGACGCCGCCGGCCTGACCGCAGGCGCGGCGGCCTAGTGGTCTCTCCAGCACGTCGTCGCAGGAACCACTGAGCATGGATACCGTCGGGATCGCCGGCGCGGCCACGCGACCCGCGAGGACATCGACCAGGCGATGACGCTCGGCTGCTGCCATCCGATGGGACCGCTGACGCTGCGCCCCGTCCCACTGGCGGGCCGATGACCACCGCCGCCGCAGACGTCGTCCCGCTCTACGGGCTGACCGAGGATCACCTCGCCTTTCGCGACGTCATCCGCCAGATCGTCGCTGCACGCGTGGCTCCGCGCGCGGCGACGATCGACGCGGACGGCGAGTTCCCCGAGGACGTGCGGCGCGTGTTCGCCGACCACGACCTGTTCGGGCTGCCCTTCGACGAGGTCCACGGCGGCACCGGCACCGGCCCGCTCATGCTGTGCGTGGCGATCGAGGAGGTCGCCAAGGCGTGCGCGTCGTCGGCCCTGCTGCTCGCCGTCCAGGATCTCGGCTCGCTGCCGATCCGCCTCGCCGGCTCCGATGAGCTGCAGGCGCGGGTGCTGCCGCGACTGGCCAGCGGCGAGTGGCTGGCCGCGTTCGCGCTGTCAGAGCCCGAGGCCGGGTCCGATCCGCGCGCGATGCGCACGCGGGCGCGCCGCCAGGGCAGCGAGTGGATCATCGACGGCGCGAAGAACTGGATCACGAACGCCGGCGTCGCCGACGTCTACGTCGTCTTCGCGGTGACCGATCCCGATGCGCCCGGCGCGCGCGGCATGTCGGCGTTCGTCGTCGAGGGCGACCGGCCCGGCTTCTCGGTCGGGCGCCTGGAGCACAAGCTCGGCATGCGCGGCTCGCCGACCGGCGCGCCGGTGCTCGACGGCGTGCGGGTGCCCGCCGCCAACCTGATCGGCGCCGAGGGCGACGGCTTCAAGATCGCCATGCGCACGCTCGACCACTCGCGGCTGGGGATCGCCGCGCAGGCGCTCGGGATCGCCCAGGGCGCGACCGACTACGCGGCCGCCTACGCCCGCGAGCGGATCGCCTTCGGCCGGCCGATCATCGAGCTGCAGGGCATCCAGTTCAAGCTCGCCGACATGGAGACGCGGACCGCCGCGGCGCGCGAGCTGCTCTACCGCGCCGCCGCCAAGGCCGAGCGCGACGAGCACGACGTCGGCAAGTACTCGGCGATGGCGAAGCTGTTCTGCTCGGACGTCGCGATGGAGGTCACCGTCGAGGCCGTGCAGGTGCTCGGCGGCTACGGCTACGTCACCGACTACCCGGTCGAGCGCATGATGCGCGACGCCAAGCTGACGCAGATCTACGAGGGCACGAACGAGATCCAGCGCGTCGTCATCGCGCGGGCACTTCGCTGAGGGGGAGACGATGAACCCGACGACCGCCACCGCGCCACCGACGACGCATGCAGACTGGGAGGCCGTCTACGGCCTGACGACCGAGCGGGACACGCCGTTTTCGACGCATGGCGGCGAGCCCGTGAAGGCGCTGTACACGGAGGCCGATCTCCCGGCCCGCGAGGAGATCGGCCTCCCAGGCGCCTATCCGTTCACGCGCGGGGTCTATCCGTCGATGTACCGCGGGCGGCTGTGGACGGTGCGCCAGTTCGCGGGCTTCGGCACCGCCGAGGAGACCAACGAGCGCTTCCGCTACCTGCTCGCCCACGGCCAGCAGGGGCTCTCGACGGCGTTCGACATGCCCTCGCTCATGGGCCATGACTCCGACCACCCGCTGTCGCTCGGCGAGGTCGGGCGCGAGGGCGTGGCGATCGACACCGCCGACGACATGACGACGCTGTTTGAGGGCATCGACCTCGGCGCGGTCAGCGTGTCGATGACGATCAACGCGCCGGCGGCGATCATGCTCGCCTTCTACGTCGTCGCCGCCGAGGATGGCGGCGTGCCCGCCGAGCGCCTGGCCGGGACGATCCAGGCCGACATCCTCAAGGAGTACATCGCCCAGAAGGAGTGGTGCTTCCCGGTCGATCCGGCGATGCGGCTGCTCGGCGACATGATCGAGTGGTGCACGCCGCAGATGCCGCGCTGGCACCCGGTGTCGATCTCCGGCTACCACATCCGCGAGGCCGGCTCGACGGCCGCCCAGGAGCTCGCCTTCACGCTCAAGGACGGTCTCACCTACGTCGAGCAGGCGATCGAGCGCGGCCTCGACGTCGACGACTTCGCGCCGCGACTATCGTTCTTCTTCAACGCCCAGATCGACTTCTTCGAGGAGATCGCGAAGTACCGCGCGGCCCGGCGGATCTGGGCCCGCGAGCTGCGCGACACCTACGGCGCGCGCAACCCGAAGTCGTGGCTGATGCGCTTCCACACCCAGACGGCGGGTGTCTCGCTGACCGCCCAGCAGCCGCTGAACAACATCACGCGCACGGCGATCGAGGCGCTCGCCGGCGTGCTCGGCGGCACGCAGTCGCTGCACACGAACTCCTACGACGAGGCGCTCGCGCTGCCGACCGAGGCCGCGGTACGGGTGGCGCTGCGCACGCAGCAGGTGATCGCCCACGAGACGGGCGTGACGAACACGATCGACCCGCTCGGCGGCAGCTACTTCGTCGAGGCGCTGACCGATCGCCTCGAGGCGCGCGCCTATGACTACTTCCGTCGCATCGACCGCCTCGGCGGGATGGTCGAGGCGGTCAAGCAGAACTTCCCCCAGCGCGAGATCGCCGACGCCAGCTACGCGCTGCAGGCGGAGATCGACGACGGCGAGCGGATCGTCGTCGGCGTCACCCGCTTCCAGGGCGAGAGCGGCGAGCCGATCACGACGCTGCGCATCGACCCGGCGCTGGAGCGCAAGCAGCTCGACCGCCTGCAGGCGGTCCGCGCCCGCCGCGACGCCGCCGTCGTCGAGCAGCGGATCGGCGAGCTGCGGCGCGCCGCGGCGCGTGCGGAGGGCAACCTCATGCCAGCGCTGCTGGCCTGCGCGCGCGCCCACGCCAGCGAGGGCGAGCTGATTGACGCGCTGCAGGACGTGTGGGGCGCGTACACCGAGACGCCCGTCTACTGAATGGACAACGCTCGCACGCTGCGCGTCGTCGTCGCCAAGCCCGGGCTCGACGGGCACGACCGCGGCGCGAAGATCATCGCCCGCGCGCTGCGCGACGCCGGCATGGAGGTCATCTACACCGGCCTGCACCAGACCCCGGAGCAGATCGTCGAGACGGTCATCCAGGAGGACGCCGACGCCGTCGGCCT
>JBBSQG010000235.1:0-5372 GCA_038258125.1 Solirubrobacterales bacterium | reverse complement strand
CTGGGATGTCGGCGACGGCACGGGCGCGAGCAACGCCGGGCCGACGCCGAGCCACGTCTACCCCACGCCGGGCCCGCGGACCGTCACGCTGACGGTCACTGATGCCGACGGCACGTCGACCACCGGGCTGTGGAGCGGCACCCGGATGCTGCGCAACGGTGGCCCGTCGGCGCGGACCCCGCGTGCGGTCAGCGTCCCCGCCGCCCCCACCGTGCCCGTTGTGATCGCCCCGCCCGCCGCCGTCCCCCAGCCGCACAAGGGTCGCTCGGTGACCGTCGAGCCCGAGCGCGGCACGCTGCGCGTGCGCGTGCCGGGCAGCCGCCGCTACGTCCCGGTCGGCAGCCTCGCCGAGATCCCGCTCGGCTCGATCATCGACGCGCGCAAGGGTCGTGCGCGGATCACAGCCGAGGTCGATCCGCGGACCGGCAAGACGCAGAGCTCGCTCTTCTACAGCTGGTTCTTCCGCATCCTGCAGACGAAGGGCGCGCGGCCGATCACCGAGGCGCGGCTCGTCAAGGGCTCGTTCAAGGGCTGCACGGTTCAGCGCACGACGAGCAGGAGATCGGCGCGGCGCACGACCCGCGCGAAGTCATCCGCCGCGAGCGAGCTGCAGGCGCGAAGCGCCGCGAACAAGCGCGCCAAGACCACGAAGCAGCGCAAGACCACGAAGCGCAGCAAGCGCACGATCCGCAAGCTGTGGGGTCACGGCAACGGTCGCTTCCGCATCGGCGCCAAGCGCTCGGCGGCGACCGTGCGCGGCACATGGTGGCTGGTCACCGACCGCTGCGACGGGACGGTGACGCGCGTCAAGGCCGGGCGCGTGGACGTGCGCGACTTCGCGCGCAAGAAGACGGTCAAGCTCCGTGCGCCGCACTCATACCGCGCCGGTCCGCGCTGAGCGGCCCACCGGCGTCCTGTGGGCACAGAAAGGGCGGCCGCTCATGCGACCGCCCCAGTGGTTCGAAGGCTGGTGCTAGATCGCCTGGACGTTGACCGCCTTGGGACCCTTGTCGCCGGCCTCGGCGTCATAGGACACCTTGGCGCCCTCGACGAGCGAGCGGTATCCCTCGCCCACGATGCCGGTGTGATGGACGAACAGATCCTTCTGACCGTCGTCGGGGCTGATGAAGCCAAAGCCCTTGTCGTCGCTGAACCACTTCACGGTGCCAGTAGGCATACCGATTCTCCTCGGATGTTTGTGCTGCATACCCCGAGGATGCTGTTCAAGGCAACGACACCGGGCGCTGGCACTTCTTCGCCGGATCCAACAGGTTCCGACCTTTCAAATCGGGAATGTAGCGGGTCACTACCCTCTGGCGCCATGCCCGCGCTCAGAGAAGACCTACGCAACGTCGCAATCGTCGCCCATGTCGACCATGGCAAGACGACGCTCGTCGACGCGATGCTCTGGCAATCGGGCGCATTCCGCGCCGGCCAGGACGTCAACGAGCGCGTCATGGACTCGATGGATCTGGAGCGCGAGAAGGGCATCACGATCCTCGCCAAGAACACCTCGGTGCGCCACACGCCGACCGGTTCCGCGAGCGACGTCAAGCTCAACATCATCGACACGCCCGGCCACGCGGACTTCGGCGGCGAGGTCGAGCGCGGGCTGTTCATGGTCGACGGGATCCTGCTGCTCGTCGACGCCAGCGAGGGCCCGCTGCCGCAGACGCGCTTTGTCCTGCGCAAGGCGCTCGAGGCCCGCCTGCCGGTGATCCTCGTCGTCAACAAGGTCGACCGCCCCGACGCCCGCATCTCCGAGGTCCTCGACGAGGTCTACGAGCTGTTCCTCGACCTCGACGCCGACGAGGAGCAGATCGAGTTCCCGATCGTCTACTGCAACGCGAAGGCCGGCCACTCCTCGCTGGATGATCCCGACGAACTCTCCGACAGCCTGCGCCCGCTCATGGATCTGCTCGTCGAGCGGATCCCCGCGCCCGCCTACGAGCCCGGTCACCCGCTGCAGGCACAGGTCACCAACCTCGACGCCTCGCCCTACGTCGGCCGGCTCGCCCTGTGCCGTGTCCGCCAGGGCACGATCAAGCGCGGTCAGACGGTCGCGTGGTGCCGGGCCAACGGGACGATCGAGCCGGCGAAGATCTCCGAGCTGTACGTGACCGACAACCTCGACCGCATCCAGACCGACGAGGCCGGGCCCGGCGAGATCATCGCGATCGCCGGCATCCCCGAGATCACGATCGGCGAGACGCTCGCCGACCCGGTCGACCCGCGCCCGCTACCGGTCATCTGCGTCGACGAGCCCTCGCTGTCGGTCACGGTCGGCATCAACACCTCGCCGCTGTCGGGCCAGGACGGCTCGAAGGTCACCGCGCGCCAGCTGAAGAGCCGCCTCGAAGCCGAGCTGATCGGCAACGTCGCGCTGCGCGTGCTCGACACCGAGCGCCCGGACACCTGGGAGGTCCAGGGCCGCGGCGAGCTGCAGCTCGCGGTGCTGGTGGAGATCATGCGCCGCGAGGGCTACGAGCTGACCGTCGGCAAGCCGCAGGTCCTGACGCAGGAGATCGACGGCAAGCTGCACGAGCCCGTCGAGCGCGTGGCGATCGACGTCCCCGAGGAGTACGTCGGCGTCGTCACGCAGCTGCTGGCGCTCCGCAAGGGCCGCATGGAGTCGCTGGTCAACCACGGCACCGGCTGGGTGCGGATGGAGCAGATCGTCCCCGCCCGCGGGCTGATCGGCTTTCGCACCGAGTTCCTCACCGAGACGCGCGGCACCGGCCTGCTGCACCACGTCTTCGAGGGCTGGGAGCCGTGGTTCGGCGAGCTGCGCACCCGCCCGACCGGCGCGCTCGTGGCCGATCGCCGCGGCAAGGTCGCCTCCTTCGCGCTGTTCAACCTGCAGGAGCGCGGGACGATGTTCGTCGGCCCCGGCGAGGAGGTCTACGAGGGCATGATCGTCGGCGAGAACGCCCGCGCCGACGACCTCGACGTCAACGCCGTCAAGGAGAAGCACCTCACCAACCACCGCGCCTCGACCGCCGACGAGCTCGTGCGGCTCGTCCCCCCGCGCAAGCTGTCGCTCGATCAGGCGCTGGAGTTCCTGCGCGAGGACGAGTGCATCGAGGTCACGCCGAACGTCGTGCGTCTGCGCAAGGTCGCGCTGGACCAGACCAGCCGCGTCAAGCGCGCTCGTGCGGCCAAGCGCGAGGCCGTCGCGTAACCCGTCGAGCCGCCGGGCGTGCCGGGGGGCCGCCGGGCGCGCCGAGGCTTCGATCTCCACGCGACGGATCGAGACGCTCTCGACGTTGATGAGCGCGCTGGCAACGTCGCGGAGCAACAACGCGAAGGTCTGCGTCTGTTTCGATCGGCCTTCTCGGATCGGCGGGCACGGGCCACAGAACGCTACTCGGCCCTGTCGCCCGACTGCTCCTTACGCCTGATGGGAGCGGCCGCCGGCGCTGCCCCGTCCTCGTCCGCTGCGACACTCGCTCGACCCCCCTTCCCCCGACCACCTACTGGTGACGCGTGTCTAGCCCTGTCTAGCCCCGGGCTAGACAGGGCTAGACGCGGCGGAGGAGAGGGTGGTAGCGGCGTCTTCTCCTCTCCTCTCTCGACGAAGACGAGCGTCTCGTTCCAGCCCGCCCCGTGATGACGAGCCACGGCAGGCTGGTTCGCGCCGACGCTCAGTGCGCCGATTCGTCGCGCATCTGCTCGCGGGTGCGATGGCGTGACTCGCCGTAGCTGTGGGTCTCGATCACGATCAGCAGGACGAGGGCGGCGAGTAGCACGCCGATCGCGGCGAGCGCGGGGATCTCGACAGCCACCGGGATGAACGCGACGAGCAGCGCGGCCAGCGCCAGGCGGCGGGTGTTGAACGTGTGGATGTGGCGGTAGCGGAAGGCGACGTGGGCGAGCAGGTACAGCGCCGTGCCGCCGAGCAGCGCCGTCGCCGGGACGAGCTTGAGCGGATCCTCGACGTGGCCGAGCGTCTTCTTCATGCCGAGCGCGACGAGCACGATCCCGGCGACCATCGGGAAGTGCAGGATCGAGTAGGAGTCGCGCGCCATCTCGTTCTGCTCGCGCCCGACCGCGGCCTGCGCCAGACGCCGGGCGGCCACGAGCGCGACGACGTCGAAGTACAGCCACCACTGCGCGGCCGCGATGCCGGTGCCGATCACCGCCGCGACGACGATCCCGAGGTCGACCTTCTCCTCGGCGCCGACGCCTGTCGCCACGATCGACTCGCCGAGCGCGATGATCAGGATCAGCCCGTGGCGCTCGCTGAAGTGATGCGGCTTGAGCTTCCAGCCCTCGGCGCCGAAGAAGTACGGGCCCGCGATATCGAGCGTGAGCGCGAGCGCCCACAGCCCGCCCTGCAGCGCCCCGTCGGCGAAGGAGGCGCCGATCAGCAGCCCGCTCGCGATCGCGGTCGAGATCCCCAGGCCGATCACCGACTGACGCAGGTTGGGCTCGTCGCGGCTGGCGAGCATGAACAGCGCGATGTGCGCGACGCGCACGACCGCGTAGGCGAGCGCGAAGATCAGCCCGGCGTCGCCGAAGGCCTCCGGCACGCAGAGCCCGGCGACGAGCAGCGCCGCCATCGAGACGAAGATGACGAGCCGGACGGCGTCGTCCTCCGGATCGACGACGCTCGTCAGCCAGGCGTAGCCGACCCACGACCACCACAGCACGCCGAGCACGAGCAGGCCCTTGGCCAGCCCCTCCCAGGTCGGCTCGTGGGCCATCAGCGCCGTGCACTGCGTCAGCGCGAGCACGAAGACGAGATCGAAGAACAGCTCCAGCGGGGAGACCGTCTCGCCCTCGCGCAGGACCGGCGTCAGGCGCCGCGCGCGTCCTGAAGCGGTCTGTGTGCTCATCGCGCGGATCGTCGCAGCTGACGCGGGCCCCATGACGCCAAGCCGCGACGGCTACATTCCCCGCCGTGACCCGACGCAGCAGCACCCCCGACATGGGCCGGCTCCTCGTCTCGTGCCCCGACCGGCCCGGGATCATCGCCGCCGTCTCGCGCTTCCTCTTCGAGCACGGCGCGAACATCGCCGAGTCCGGCCAGTTCTCGACCGATCACGAGGGGGGGCGCTTCTTCTTGCGCAACGTCTTCCACCGTCCCGGCCTGCAGGCGATGCGCGAGGACCTCGAGCGGCGCTTCGCGGCCGAGGTCGGCGGGCCCTTCGGCATGCAGTGGACCTTCGCCGATCCCGGCGTGCCCAAGCGCGCGGCGATCATGGTCAGCCGCCTCGACAACTGCCTGCTGGACCTGCTCTGGCGCGCGCGGCGCGAGGAGCTCGACCTCGAGGTCGCGCTCGTCATCTCCAACACTCCCGACCTCGCCGACGAAGTGCGCGCATTCGGCGTGCCCTTCGTCCACATCCCGGTCACGCGGGACACGAAGG
>JBBSQG010000234.1:0-5387 GCA_038258125.1 Solirubrobacterales bacterium | reverse complement strand
GGGATCAATCATCTCTTCCTGAGCATCGAGGGTTTCGCGAAGGGCTTCATCTCGCCCTACTGGATGACCTTCCGCCAGGCGAAGGCGTTCGATGCGATGATCCGCAAGGACGAGACGGCCACGCCCGTCGTCTACTACGGCGTGGCGGGCAAGCACGGCGACGGAGACGATGCCGCCGGGGGACCGGGCCAGGAGGACGGCGACGTCTATCGCTTCCTCAAGGGCTATTCCGTCTTCAACGCCGATCAGATCGACGGCCTGCCCGAGCGCTTCTACCCGACGGAGGCGGACCTCGACACCGGTGCACGGCCGATCGCCGAGTTCGAGGCGTTCTTCGCGCGCCTACCCGTCCCGATCCGTACCGGCTTCGACAAGGCCGCCTACCGCGAGGCGACCGATGACATCGTCATGCCGGACGTGTCACGCTTCGAGGAGGCAAGCCGGTTCTATGCGGTCGCGCTTCATGAGATGGGTCACGCAACAGGAGTCGGGCTCTGAGTAGCAATGGAGCAGAAAACCGACACAAGGACGGTAGGGGCGGCTTTTCACCGCAACAAACCTGGGATTGATGCGACGTCGGGACCGCATGCCGGGGATGCCCGCCGGAGGGTCCTGATCTCATATCTACTCGTCCATCAACCTATGGCCTGCAAACCTCTTTGGTCTATTGTCCTGCCTGACAGGGGGCGGGGCCATGCTGATCGGCTACATGCGGGTGTCGACTGCCGACCAGAGCCTCGACCTGCAGCGCGACGCGCTGCTCGCCGCGGGGGCCGCAGAGGACAGGATCTACCATGACGTCTGCTCGGGCCGGGCGGTCGAGCGGCCCGGCCTCGCCCGCGCCCTCGACGTGGCGAGGGACGGCGACGCGCTCGTCGCCTGGAAGCTCGATCGCATCGGCCGGTCGCTGCCCCACGTCGTGGGCCTCGTGGGCGATCTCCAGAAGCGCGGCGTGGGGCTCAAGGTGCTCACGGGCGACGTCGACACCACCACGCCGACGGGGCGGCTCGTGTTCGGCCTCTTCGCCACCCTGGCCGAGTTCGAGCGCGACCTGATCCACGAGCGCACCATGGCGGGGCTCGCCGCCGCCCGGGCCCGGGGGCGCGCCGGCGGGCGCCCGCGCGTGATGACGCGCCAGAAGCTCCGCGCGGCGATGGCGCTGATGGCCGATCGGGAGAACGCCACGCGTGATGTCGCCCAGCAGCTCGGCGTGTCGCTGTCGACGCTCTATGCCTACGTCGATGCCAAGGGTGAGCCGCGCGAGCGCGCCCGTGCGCTGCTGGAACAGAAGGCGCGGCGCCCTTCCCGCGCCGCCAAGGCGCCCTGAGGCCACGGCAGGGTGCCGACAGGCTTCCTCACCGTCGATCAGGCGCGCCGCTACGGCCGCTTCGCCGGCGAGCCCACGCCCGACCAGCTCGCCCGTCACTTCCATCTCGACGACGCCGACCACGCCTTCGTCGCCGAGCACCGGGGCCGGCACAACCGGCTCGGCGTCGCGGTCCAGCTCGGGTCCGTGCGCCTGCTCGGCGTCTTCCTCGACGTCCCCACCGAGGCTCCGGCGTCCGCCGTTCACTACGCGGCCGACCAGCTTGCGATCGAGGGCTGCATGGAGGCCATCGCAGCCTACACTGCGAGCGAGGGCCGCTGGCGGCACGGTCCGCGCATCCGGGAGCGTTACGGCTACCGGCAGTTCGGCGATGCCGGTGTGGCTTTTCGGCTCAACCGTTTTCTCTACGCGCTCTGCTGGACGGGGCCGAACCGCCCCTCGACGCTCTTCGACCGCGCAACAGCCTGGCTCATCGCAGCCAAGGTGCTGCTGCCGGGCCTGTCCGTCCTCGAACGCGCCGTCGCCCGGGTGCGCGCGCGTGCCGCCGATCACCTGTTCCGGCGGCTTACGGCCAAGCTGACGCCCGAGCAGCGCGCACGCCTGGACGCGCTCGTCGCAGTGCCGGAGGGCGCGCGCTCGAGCCCGCTCGACCGGCTGCGCGACGGCCCCTTCATCCGGAGCGGGCCCGAGATCGGCCGTGCGGTCGGAAGGCTGGAGGAGATCCGCGCCATCGGTTGCGGCCTCCCCGAGATGGACCGGCTGCCGCCGGCCAAGGTGACAGCGCTCGCCCGTTTCGCCTCGACCGCCCGGGCGCAGGCGGTGGCGCGTCTGCCCGACGATCGGCGCGCGGCGACGCTGCTGGCCTTCGTGCGCACGCTGGAGGCCTCGGCTACCGACGACGTGATCGATCTGTTCGACGCGGTGTCCACGTCGATGTTCGCCGGGGCTTCGGCCGCCGCGAAGGAAGCACGGCTCCGATCCCTGCGCGACCTCGATGCGGCGGCGCTGAAGCTGCGCGATGCCGGCCTGTTGATCCTCGACGAGACGACGCCGGACGCCGAGCTGCGCGCCGCCGTGTTCGCGCTCGTGCGCCGCGACGTGTTCGCCGATGCCGTCGAGCGGGTGAGCCGGCTCGCCGAGCCAGAGGACGATACCTTCATCACGGAGCTGAGGAAGAGCCCGGGCAGGTTGCGCTACGTCCCTGCTCTGCTGCGCGGTCTGGAACTCGAGGCCGCGCCCGCCGGCCGCGCGCTGCTCGACGCCGTCGCGCACCTCCGCGCCGTGCAGGGCGGATGCAAGCGTCCCGGACCGCCCCCCACCGCCTTCGCGCCGAAGAGCTGGCAGGGTCAGCTCCGCACCGCCGATGGCCGCTTCGACCTGCCCGGCTACCGGCTCGCGGTCCTCGATGGGCTGCGGCGCGCGATCCGCAGGCGCGATGTGTTCCCGGTGCGCTCGCTTCGCTACGCCGATCCCAGAAAGGGCCTGCTCGCCGGTGCCGCGTGGGAGGCCGCCCGCCCGGCGGTGTGCCGAACCCTCGGCGTCGCGCCCTCGGCCGACGAGGAGCTCGGCCGCCTGTCGACGCGCCTCGACCTCGCCTGGCGCGAGACGGCCGAGCGCGCACCCACCAATCCGTCCGTGACGATCGTCTCGACCCCCGGTGGGCCCGATCTCTCGGTGGAGCCACTCGACAAGCTCGAGGAGCCACCCAGCCTCGTCACGCTCCGCGACGCGGTCGACGCGCGCTTGCCGCGGCTCGACCTGCCCGAGCTGGTCCTTGAGATCCATGCGCGCACGGGCTTCGCCGATCGCTTCAATCATGCGAGCGAGGGCGGCGCGCGGGCCGCCGACATCGCCACCAGCGTCTGCGCCGTGCTCATCGCCGAGGCGACCAACACCGGGTTCGAACCGCTGGTGCGCCTCGATGTGCCCGCACTGAGGCGCTCGCGGCTGAGCTGGGTGAAGCAGAACTTCCTGCGCACCGAGACGCTGACGGCTGCCAACGCCGCGCTGGTGGCCGCGCAGAACAAGGTCGCGCTGGCGCGTGAGTGGGGGGGCGGCGAGGTGGCCTCGGCCGACGGCCTGCGCTTCGTCGTGCCGATCAGAACCATCCATGCAGGCCCGAACCCTCGCTATTTCGGCCGGGAAAGGGGCGTCACCTGGTACAATCTCGCCTCCGACCAGTACACGGGGCTGAACGCCGTCACGGTGCCTGGCACGCTGCGCGACAGCCTGAACCTGCTCGCCGTCGTGCTCGAGCAGGAGACGGACCTGTCCCCGGTCGAGATCATGACCGACACCGCCGGCTACACCGACGCGATCTTCGGTGTCTTCCACCTGCTCGGCTACCAGTTCAGCCCCAGGATCGCCGATGTCGGAGGCGCGCGGTTCTGGCGGGCCGATCCCAAGGCCGACTACGGCGCCCTCGACGGCCTGGCCGCGCACAAGATCAACCTCCGCCTCGTCGCCGAGCACTGGGACGACCTTTTGCGCCTCGCCGGATCGCTGAAGTTCGGCGTCGTCCAAGCCGCCGGCCTCACCCGCGCGCTTCAGACGAATGACCGGCCGACGAGGCTCGCCCGAGCGCTCCAGGAACTCGGCCGCCTGGTCAAGACCCTCTACCTGCTGCGCTACATCGACGACGAGGCGTACCGCCGGCGCATCCTCACCCAGCTCAACCGCCACGAGGGCCGCCATCGGCTCGCGCGCGCCGTCTTCCACGGCAAGCGCGGCGAGCTCAGGCAGCGCTACCGCGAGGGGCAGGAAGACCAGCTCGGCGCGCTCGGGCTCGTCGTCAACGTCGCGGTGCTGTGGAACACGATCTACATGGACGCGGCTCTCAATCGGCTCCAGGTCGAAGGGTACGAGGCGCAGCCCGGGGACGTGGCGCGACTCTCCCCGCTCGGGCACGGCCACGTCAACATGCTCGGGCGCTACGCCTTCACGCTGCCCGACACCGTCGCCCGCGGCGAGCTCAGGCCGCTGCGCGACCCGCGCTCCGTCGGGCCCGATGATCCATGAGCCAGCTTGTGTCGGTTTTCTGCTCCGTTGCTACTCAGAGCCCGATCCCTGGTGGTCTATTAATTCCACCATCGTTTTCGCGGATCACCACAAACTCGGCGATTTCGGCAACCAGATTTCATCGAACTTGACCAATTTCAAAAGTGTGCAATAATCGAGATATGGAACAGTGTTCACATATATGAACGGCAATATAAAGTCCGCTGTTCGGGTACTCGATATCCTCGAAACACTGACGGCCCGACAGGCGCCTGCGCGTCTGAACGAACTGGCGCGAGACCTTTCGATTCCGAAGAGTAGTATGCACGCTCTTTTGATGACGTTGATAAGCCGCGGCTACGTTCAACGCGACGACGCAGAGCGCTATCGGATCGTCGAGACGTACCGCAGGGGCACCGGTTGGGTCGGAGGGTTCGACGCTCATCTGCGTGCCATCGCGACGCCAATCATAACGGCGACTCGAGATGCCACGCGGGAGACGGTTTTCGTATGCATTCAGAGATCCGACTTCGACGTGCGGCTCGTCTGCAAGGCCGTCAGCGATCAGCCGATACGTTATGACGCAACCGAACAGTCACGGCTGCCGGGCTATGCGACGGTTATGGGTCGGGTCCTTCTCGCTTACTCTGATGGGGCACAGGTCGACGCATATTTTCGACGCACCACGCTTGAAGCCATGACCGCGCGTTCGGTGACGGACGAGACGTCGATCCGGGCCGAGTTGGCGCTGATCCGTCAGCATGGCTACGGTACGATCGAGGAGGAGTACGCGCAGGGCGGCTGCGGAATTGCCGCGCCGGTGCGCAACGCCGAAGGGCAGGTTGTCGCCGTGATAGACATCGCGACAGTCACGCAGCGCTATGCAATACGCCGCGACGAAATGTTGGCGGCCGTGCTGGATGCGGCGGGGCAGATTAGCCGGCGCCTTGGATGGCGCGGTGTGCCGACGCCGACGAGTCTCGCGATCTGATGGCGTATCGGGTGGGCGTCGATATCGGCGGGACCTTCGCAGATTTCTGCGCCCTCGACGACGCCACCGGTG